>JBOIEI010000777.1:0-7078 GCA_050741055.1 Burkholderiales bacterium
GCGAGATAGGCATCCTTCGAGGCATGGCGTTCCTCGACCGAAGCGCGCGGATCGGCGGTGCGGTCGCGCGCGGCACGCGTGGTCGGAAACGGCAGGGTCGAGCCCATCATCTGCATGAGATCGCCCGGCGCGCCGGTATCGGGGTGGCGCGGATTCCAGCCGCAATAGGTTGCCAGTGGAACCGCCAGCTCGGGCAGGCGGATGCCGGCAGACTCGTTGCCGTCGGCATCGACCTTGGAGACGTAGGTGCGATACGGCGCGCCCGTCTTGGGCGGATAAGCCGCGATCCCGCGCTCGATGTCCGGCCCGAAATCCAGCCGCTGCGGCCGCACGATCACCCCGGGAAAGCGCACGCCGGGAATCGTGCCGAAGAAGCTCGCCAGCCCCTCGGCCGCGACCGCGGAGCCGTCGCCGAGTTGGGGAAAAACGCTCGCGGGCGGCTCGGTTTCGTTGCTCACCCAGCGGTCCAGATTCACCAGCGCAGCGCGCATGAGCGGCGCGTAGTCCACTACGTTGAACCGTTGCAAGCCGCGATCGCCGGTATTGGGATCGGCCTCGAGCGGCGGCAGCGCACCGGGCGTATGCTGGGTCCCCGCGAGCGCATAGATGCGCACGAACCGCGGCGGCTCGACGTCGTGCGCGCCCTCGGTATCGGTGTGGATCAACGAAGCATCGCCGCGCCAGTATTCGGCCGAGGAATTGGTGAGGAAGATGCGCGGCGGATTTTCGCGCCCGGCGAGGCGGGCGAAGAGCTCCGGGCCGTTGAACGGCGGCAACTCGCCGACCGCGCCCTTGGCGTTGAGCGAAGGCTGGCCGAAGCGCAGGTTGAACTCGCCCCGCCGCCCGCCGGCGATGTGCGGGATGACCGCGTCGAACACAGCCCTGCCCTGCTCATCTTCATCCAGCCCCAGGTGCAGCAGCTGGCGCAGGAAGCGGCCGGTTTGCGAGACGCCGAAGAGGTACGTGCACTCGATCGCCTCGGCGCACGGATTGCCGGCGCCGCTCCAGCGCAGATACGCCGCGCAGTCGCGTATCGCGAGCAAACCGAGACCGACGACGGGCGGATTGACGGAGCGATAGATGACGTCGTAGATCGCGCCGGGCTCGAAGCCGCCGGTCAGCTCGATGTGCCCCGGATCGGAAAAGCGCCAGGCCTTGCGCTCTACCTCGACCGCCTCCGCGCCCGCGTGCGCTCTCACCAGCAGCCGCGCGCTCGGATCGTTCAGATCGAGCGTCGGGTTGGGAATGTGATAGCGATCGGCGAGCGGCAGGCTCGACACTCGCTTGTTGGGCCGCATCTCGCAGCGGAGGCTACCCTCGACGCCCGGCGCTCGAGGCGCATCGAGCGCCATGAGGCCGTCGCGCCGCGGCACGTCGATCTGCCATCCCACCCAGGCCACCGTGTAGCCGTGCCGCATGAGGAAGCCGTTGCCGAACTCCGCGTCGGTGGACGGATCGGGCACGCGCGGGGCGCTGTTCAGCATGCCGAGCACGACCTTGCGGCCACGGTTCACGCAGTCGACCAGCAGCCGGCCGTTGCCCTTGCGCATATCGGCCGGCTTCAACAAGTAGAAGTCGGCGGCGAACTCGACCCGCCCCTGCGCGTTGCGCGGCGCAAGAGCAATGTCGGTGACCCGGGCGTTGCGCTCGTCGGCCGGGTCGACGGCGAAGCGCATCGTGCCGGCGAGCTTTTCGTAGGCGCCACTCGCGCCGAAGGACTTGCCGTTCAGAACCGGCGATCGGGTTTCGATCTGGAGCTCGGTGACCATCGTGGCCTCCTTGATGACGCGCGGCGCCATGGCGGCCGCCGCGGAGATCGGTTGCGTGATAGACGAGGTAGTAGGCAACGGATGCGATAGTATCGTCGAAAAGAGCCGGCGTGCGACATCCCCAATGAACCACCCATGAGCTGACTCGAGGTGGATCGACTTGCCTGCCGCCGATACTTCGGAGATCCTCACCCATGCTTTCAGCCGTGACCGCGGAGAAAAAGGCAGATGTTTTGGCGGACGTTGTGGCGGATGTCGTCATCATCGGGTTCGGTGCAGCCGGCGGCTGCGCCGCGATCGAGGCGCACGATGCCACAGCCAGTGTCGTCGTATTGGAAAAACAGCCCGAGGCCGCGCATTTCTCGAACACGCGCATGAGCGGAGGCGGCTTCCACAGCCCCGATCCATCCGGCGACTTCGAGTCGTTGAAGGCCTATGCCAAGGCGATGTTCAGCGGCGACAACCTGCCCCACATGCTGGAAGGCACCCAGAGCGAGTTTGCCGAGGAGCTGGCGCAGCTGTGGGCGCAGTACGCGCCGCAGAACACCGCTTTCATGCAAGGGCTCGATCCCGCGTTCCAGGCAGTGGTCTCGGCCGGTGTCGCGTTTCCCGAATTTCCGGGTGCGGCCGGCTGCGGCTACGCGGTGGTTCGAAGCACCTACACTGGCCGCTACGACGAGGATGCGATCGCGGGGCGTACGAAGGAAGCGGCCAAGTCCGCCAAGCAGTCGGGCGAGGCTTTCCACGCCTGCATGCTGGCCGGCATCCAGGCGCGCAACATCCCCATCCACTACGGCGTCGCGGCCAGCGAGCTGCTGTTCGAAGACGGCGCGGTGACCGGAGTGCGCGCGCAGCGCGGCTCGCAAACGCTGCTCTACCGCGCGCGGCGCGCGGTCATCATCTGCTCCGGCGGCTACGAATACAACGTGCGCATGCGCAAAGCCTTCCTGGACGGCCCGGGGCGCGAAGGCTGGGCGTTCTACGGCTCGCCCGCAAATACCGGCGACGGCATTCGCATGGCGCTCAAGACCGGTGCGGCGCTGTCGCGCGTCGGCAGCATCGCGGGACGCGTGATCTGCGCGATACCCGAGCGCCGCAACGGCCTGCGCATCGGCATGAACACCTCGGGCGTCGGCAAGCCGAACGAGATCGTGGTCGACAACCACGGCCGCCGCTACGCCTCCGAGCGCCGCATCACCAAGGACCCGAGCCGCTACATCTTCTACAAGGAAGCGCTGCAGTTCGATACGGTGAGCCTCACCTATCCGCGCATTCCGTCGTGGATGATCTTCGATTCGGTGATGATGCGCCGTGGGCCGGTGGTGAGCCTCGCCGCAGCAGCCTACAACGGCATCGATTGGGGCGAAGATAACGGCAAGGCGCTGCACAACGGCTGGATTCTTTCGGGCGAAACGCTCGATCAGCTCGCGCAGCGCATCGGCAGCCACCCCGACAACCGCCGCACGATGGATGCCGGCGAGCTCGCAGCATCGGTCGCGCGCTGGAACCGCCACTGCGCCGAGCACCACGATCCTGATTTCGGGCGGGAGGTGGCGACGATGGGGCCGGTGTCTGAGCCGCCTTACTACGCGATCCCCCTCTATCCCGGCGGCCCGAACACCAAGGGCGGCTTGCGCGCCGATGCGCAGCGTCGCGTGCTCGATTGGGACGACCAGCCCATCCCTCGGCTGTACGCGGTCGGCGAGATCTGCTCGGTGTTCCAGTTCGTCTACCAGGGCGGGGGCAATCTCGCCGAAGGCATTGCGTTCGGCCGCGTCGCGGGGCGCAATGCCGCGGCGGAGCCGCGCTTGTCTTCCCTCTCCCTGCGGGAGAGGATCGAGGGGTGAGGCCGGGAATTCTCGGACCATAGCGGCGCGCGCAGGAATTGAATTTCTTCAGACGCTGCTCGGCCGCGAGCGGGAAGCCGATCCAGCCCGAGAGCTTGTCGACCCTCCCCTCCCACATGCGGCCGTCTTTCAGAGTGACCGTGACGATGCAGTGCATGCGGTCGAAGTCCTTCGGGATCGTGGGAAGCGGATTTCGACCCGGGCGATGTTCGCCGCGTCGAACCCGTCTACCTCGCGCAGCGCCAGCGCCGCATCGATCGGCCGATGCGGCAGCGTGGGCGAGGTCGGGTGCGCCTGGTGCTTGACACCCATACCCGTTAGATCCGATCCACCATCCCAGCGACGGTGAGGACGAGCTCGGCCACGTCGAATGGCTTGGCGAGATGCGCCTGGTATCCGGCGAGTAATGCGCGTTTTCTATCCTCGGCGCGCGCGAACGCGGTCAGCGCAAGGGCCGGAAGCCGCTGTCCTTTCGGCTCGCCCGCACGAATGCTGCGCATCAACTGGTAGCCGTCGATGCCGGGCATTCCGACGTCGCTCACCAGCACGTCCGGCGGATCGATTTTCACGCAAGCCAGCGCCTCCTCGGCCGACTTGGCCATCGTCACCGTGGCGCCTTGGTCGGTAAGGATGCGGCCGATCAGCTCGCCGGCATCGGCTTCGTCGTCCACGACCAGGACCCGCAGGCCGTCCAGCTTCGGCAGCAGCACGTGCTCGGAAGTGTTCGGGTGGGTGGGATGAACGCGACTCGACCACTCGCCGTCATCCTGCACCACCATGAGCGGCAGGTTCACGATGAACGTCGCGCCCTGGCCTTCGCCGCGGCTCTTCGCCCGGATGATCCCGCCATGCAGCTCGACCAGCTGTTTCGAAATGGCCAGCCCGAGCCCCAGGCCGCCATAGCCGCGGCTCGCCGTGCTGTCTCGCTGCGAGAACCGATCGAATACATAGGGCAGAAAGCTTGCCGGGATGCCGATGCCGGTGTCGCTCACGCTGATCTCGATGTGCGAGTTCACCCGCTCGAGCAGCACCTGGACGTGACCGCCCTTCGGCGTGAACTTGATCGCGTTGCTGAGCAGGTTCCATACGATCTGCTGCAAGCGTCCTGGATCGCCCGAAACGATGTCGCCGCCCGTATCCACGACGCTCTCCAGGCGCACGTCCTTGGCCTGCGCGGTCGGCAGAGCCGACTCGATGGCCCCGCGCACGACATCGACCAGCGCCACGCGCTGCACGTCGAGCCGCATGCGACCGGCCAGGATACGGTTCAGATCGAGCAGATCGTCGATCAGCTGGACCTGCGCGCGCGCGTTGCGCTCGATCACCTCGAGTCCGCGCTGCAAATCGGCAGACCTCACGTCTTGCTGCATGCGCAACACTTGCGTCCAGCCCAGGATCGCGTTCAGCGGCGTACGCAACTCGTGCGATAGCGTGGCCAGGAATTCGTCCTTCATGCGCGTGACGCGCTGCGCTTCGATGCGTGCGGTGCGCTCGGCCTCCAGCAGTTGCTCGCGCTGCGCACCGTGCGCTTCCAACGACTCGGCGCGCTTGCGCTCGGACAGATCGCGTGTGAGCTTGGAGAAGCCGCGTAGGTGCCCGTTGTCGTCGCGTAGCGCCGTGATCACGACGCTCGCCCAGAATCGGGAGCCGTCCTTGCGCACGCGCCAGCCTTCTTCCTCGTAGCGCCCCGTCGTCGTAGCCAGTTGCAACTCGTGCTCGGGCCATCCGGACTCCACCGCATCGGGCGGATAGAACCTGGAAAAGTGCTGGCCGATGATCTCCTGGTGCTTGTAGCCTTTGATGCCCTCGGCGCCGCTGTTCCAGGTGGCGACGTGACCGTTCGCGTCCAACATGAAGATCGCGTAGTCGGACACGCCTTCGACCAGCAATCGGAACCGCTCCTCGCTCTGGCGCAAGGACTCCTCGTTCTCGCGGCGCTGGGTGAGATCGCGCGTCACCTTGCCGAAGCCGAGCAGCCTTCCGGTCGGGCTGCGCAGCGCCGTGATCACCACGTTGGCCCAGAACAGCGACCCGTCCTTGCGCAGCCGCCAGCCTTCCTCCTCGAACCGCCCCTCGGCCTGCGCCATCCGCAGCTCATAGTCGGGATGTCCGCGTCGCACCAGCTCTGCCGGATAGAACGTGGAGAAATGCCGGCCAATGATTTCCTCGGGCTTGTAGCCCTTGATGCGTTGCGCTCCTTCGTTCCAGGTCATGACATAGCCGCGCGGATCAAGCATGAAAATGGCATAGTCGGTCACGCTTTGCACCAGCAAGCGGAAACCCTCGGCGTCGGCCGCCAGCGGTCGTTCGCCCTCGTCCTGAGGCGGTTCGGTCATGCGTGCGTATCCGTAAAAACGCTATTCTTCAATAACATCCGAAGCGAGACAAATCTCACGAGCGCTGCACAAATCGAACCCGGCGCCGGCCAGGCAAGTTTGCAACAGCGCGCGCCGCTGTCCGCACCCCGCCGAGGTTCAGCCTCGCCTGCAACGCGCGGCATTGCGCTATTCACGCTGCGGCGCTAACGTTCGTCCCGCTCGGCGAATCGCGGCTCTGCGGTTCGCCGGCAATCAGCGCGAGGCCGCCTCTGGCCCGATGCGATCGCCACGGAGAATTCGATGCATCTCGTCATTCGCAACACCCGCCTGTTCGACCGCGATCCCGAGACGCTTTTCGACATCGGTATCGCGGCCGGACGCATCGTCGCCATCGGGCCCGATCTGGACGCCGCCGCTCCGAGCTTCGATGCGCAAGGGCGCCTTACCTGTCCGGGCCTGATCGAAACCCACATCCACATCGACAAGTCGCGCATCATCGATCGCTGCGCACCGCAGGAGCGCAGCAAGTTGAGCCCGGTGCTCGGTGTCGCGCCGCTCAAGCCGGCCATGACCGTCGAAGACGTGCGCAACCGGGCGGCGCGAACGCTGGAGGCGTGCATTGTGCACGGAACGACGCGCATGCGCACGCAGGTCGAGGTCGATCCCGGCATCGGCATGCGCGGGTTCGAAGCCGTTCAGTCGCTGGCGGCGGACTACAAGTGGGCGATCGACGTCGAGATTTGTGTGTTTCCGCAGGAGGGCCTCACCAATTATCCGGGCACCGACGCGCTGCTGGAGGAGGCACTGAAGCGCGGCGCGAAGCTGATCGGCGGCGCGCCGCGCTACGACACCGACGCACGGGCACAGATCGAGCGCATCTTCGAGCTGGCGCGCGAGTTCGATGTCGACATCGACATGCACCTCGACGTGGGTTCCAGCGCGCAATCGATGGACGTGCATGTCGTCCGCGAGCTGACCGAGAAGTACCGGCGCGGCGGCCGGGTCGTGGTCGGACACATGGCGAAGCTGTCGCTGCTGCCGCCGGCCGAGCTCGCGGTCGTGGCGCGCCAGCTCGCCGACGCCGGCATCGCCGTGACCGTGCTGCCCGCGACCGACCTTTTCCTCATGGGTCGCGATCAGGAGC
>JBOIEI010000778.1:0-1655 GCA_050741055.1 Burkholderiales bacterium
CAGCAGCGGCCGTATCTCGCGCTCGAAGTAGATGCGATCGACGGGGTCGACCTTGGCCGCCACGCGCAGGCGCGTGCCGCAGGCAGTCGCGATCTCGATCGCCCGATCGAGCCGCTTCTCCGGAGAAACTCGTCCGACGAAAACGAAGTAGTCCTGCGGCTGGCGGTGAAACGTGTACCGATCGAGCGGCAAACCATGGTGCACGGTCGCGCACCAGTTGGCTTTCGGCAGCGGCAGGCGCTGTGCGTCCGAAATGGAGACGACGGGATGCTCGCGGAAATGCTCGAACAACGCTGGCAGATCGGGCAGATCGAGCCGCCCGTGCAGGGTGGTGACATACGGCCTGGGACAGGCACGCGCGAGCGGCATGTGCAGAATGTCCACGTGGAAGTGGATCACGTCGTATGCGGCCGCATCGGCGGAAACCCGATCCAGCATGATCGTATGCCAGACGTGCCAGTCGGGGCACTGCGGATCCAGCCGCAGCGCAGCCTTCCTGCTCGGCACGAGCGTCCCCAGCGTGCGCGAATCGCCGCTGGCATAGAGGGTCACGTCGTGCCCCGCTTGCACCAGCGCGTCGGTCAGATGCGCGACCACCCGCTCGGTGCCGCCGTAGCCCTTGGGCGGAACGCTCTCGAAAAGCGGCGCAACCTGAGCGATCTTCATGCTGCCTCCGACCCCGCTCAACGCAGCGCGAGCGGGCGCAAGCCATTCGCCCCGACAGGCCGCCGGCGCGAGAGCACGAAGCTGCGGGTACCGCCGCGGCGCATGTGCTCCATCGCCTGTTCGGCGTGCGTCAGCAGGGCCTCGGCATCCGGCCCGTCGTCGGGATGAAGCGCCACGCCGAACCAGGCGTACGGCAATGCCCTGCGCAGCAACGGACAGATGCGCGGATCGAGCGAGCGCGTCAGGCGCTCGGCCAAAGCGCGGGCGTTGCTGCGAAAGCCGGTCGGCGCGATCACCAGCGCGAAGCGCTCGCGCCCGAGCCACGTCACGTGCAGCCTCTCGGCGCGATTCCGCTGCCATTGATCGAGGGCATGGCGCACGCGCTCCTGCGCGCGTGCAGAGTAATTCGGGTTCACTTGCATCACGATCACCGCTGCCCGGTCATGCGCGCGAACGGCGTGCGCCAGCGCCGTCCAAAGCTCCTGTCGGGTGTGCTCACGGCTCTCGGCTGGCGCCGCCAAAGCCGCGAGCGATCTCCACGCATTCATCTCCGTGATCGGCTCGTCCATCCTTTGCTCATCCATTTCCAAAACGTTGCGTGCGCTTGCTCTACTTGCCGAACGCGTGCGCGAGCCGCGACTTGTTTGGCAGGCTCGAATATGGCCGGATCTCGGCTCCCGTCACCTCGGCCATGTGCCGCAACGCCGAGCTTTCGTCCGCGGGCGTTTCGGAAGCCACGCATCCGGCCGGCACCCAGAGGCGATAGCGTCGCAGGTATGCGTCGTGGGCGCTGAACAGCACACAGATGTGCGCCTGCAATCCCGTGAGGATCAAACCGCCGATACGCAACTCGTCCAGCAGGAACTCGAGCGGCGTACCGCAGAAGGCGGAATGACGCGGCTTCAGGATCGACAGATCGCCCGGCTGCGGACATAACAGGGACACCAGCCTCCTGCCGAGGCGCGACTGCTCACAGCGTTGCAAAACCG
>JBOIEI010000779.1:0-8521 GCA_050741055.1 Burkholderiales bacterium
TCCAAGAACAAGGGCACATCCCCGCGCCCCGCCGGCATGATGGCGGTCAAGGCGGTGCACGGCATGACGATCGATCAGATTTCCAACCGCATCACGCGCTGGTACGAAGCCAACCCGGGGCGGCGTGCGACCCCGGTGATGGCCGTGATCCGGACGGATATGGTGAAGAAGAGCCCCCCATCGAAGTGACGACGATATTCGGAGGAAGCGCGGTGACACGAATTTGGAATATCCTTGTGCTGTCGATTGCGACGCTGGTGTTGAACGCCTGTGCAACCGCCGCCGGCACCGCCATCGGGGCGGGAATCGGCAGCAGCGGCGGCAATAGCGAAGCCGGGGCGCTGATCGGCGGCGGTATCGGCATGCTGGTCGACATCTTCTGATCGCCTGCAGTGCGGCGGTCCGGCGTACCGGCGCGCAGCGTCACTCACTATGGAAAAGGAGGCGACATGTCCGTCAGCGGCCGCATCGAACAGGGCGCGAGCCAGGTCGACACCATTTTCCGCGGGCTTGCGATCTTCACCATCGTCATCAGCCTCGCGGGGTTTTTCCTCGCGCTCTGGACCGGCGGACTGGTGGTCGCGCTGCACGAGCTCTTCGGGTCGATCGGGCTCGCCTCACGCAGCGAATCGGCGGCGCCGTATCCGCTCGGCGGCTGGACGTTGCTGATCTACGTATGCGGTGCGGTGTTGGGTTACCTCGCGCAGCGCCATCCGCTCCCCATCGGACTCGCGATGCTCCCGCTCGGAGTGATTGCGCTGCTATTCGGCGGTCCGATCACCCGCGTCTACGGCACCATCGTGCTTCTGATAGGGATCGCGCTGATCGCAACCGTCCTGTACCGACGCACCCATGTCGGGAATGTCGGACGGTAGGATTCAAGCGACGAATACCTTCCTGGTCGCGGCGTTTCCGGGAACAGCGCTGCTACCTTCGCGAAGCGGCTTTGCCTCGGCTGCGCCGTGCAGCGGCTTTGCCAGGGCTGCGCCGTGCAGCGGCTTTGCCGGCGCCGCGCCCGGCGATACTTCCAGGCTGCACCATGCTGGGCGGGTCGCTCGCCGGAAAGGTTTCCTCGATGCCGACGTCGATGAGCCATTCCTCGTGTCCCGCCGCACCGGGACGCGCCGCCGGCACGTCGACATCGGCGTTGATGCGACCTCGATTGCGAAGCAGCTTTTGATCGTTCATCGGATCGTCCCCGTGTTTGAAGTCGCGCTTCTCCGGCCGGCGTAACACCGGCCGCGAACCACGTGAAAGATGCACTGGGAGTTTGCATCTTGCTCGACCGTAAGCTGCAATCCGCGTGCCATGGCAGCCGCCAACGGGCTAGTTTCAGCGCGTGCGCAACTGTTCGCTCGGCTTGGTCGACGCGGCCGGCCGAAGACCTGGCAGCGCGGACGTTCGTTCGGCCAAGTCCGCGGCCGTCGCGCGAACGACGGCGACGAGCGGACTCGGGAAGATGCCCAGGCCCAGCAGGGCAAGGGTCAGAATGGCGATCACGGCACAGGCCGGCCATTGCGCCAGTCGGGCCGGCGACTCGGCGCCTTCGCCTCCCGTGGACAGCATCGCCACGATGATCCGCAGATAGTAGTAGAGGCCGATGATGCTGCCGATTACCAGCGCCACCACCGGAAGCCAGAGTCTCGCGCTGACGCCCGAGGCCACGGCATAGAACTTGGCGATGAACCCCAGCGTGAGCGGGATGCCGGCAAGCGAGAGCAGCATCGCCGCGAACGCCAGCGCGAGCCAGGGTCGCACCCAGAACAAGCCGCGATAGTCCTCCAGCGTGTCGGCGTCGCACTCGGCTCCGGGCCTCGACAGGATGGTCACGACGCCAAATGCGCCGAGCGTCGTGACGGCGTACATGGCGAGATAGACGCTCACCGCCTCGACCGCGAGCGCGCCGCCCGCCAGCAAGGCCACCAGCGCGTACCCCAGGTGGGCGATGGAGGAGTACGCGAGAATGCGTTTGACGTTGTCCTGCAGCAACGCGAGCAGGTTGCCGGCGATCATCGACAGCACCGCGATGATGCTCAGGATGGTGGCGGGGCCGGCGGAAGCCCACGCATCGGCGGTCAGGAAGTAGCGCAGCAGGAGCGCGAACACCGCGCACTTCGACACCACGGCGAGGAAGGCGGTGACGGGCGCGGGCGCGCCTTCGTAGACGTCGGGTGCCCACATGTGAAACGGAACCACCGAAAGCTTGAAACCGATGCCGACCAGGATCAGCGCGACGCCGCTCAGCCAATAAAGCCCGCGCGCATCGGCTCCCGCGGCGGGCACTACGGCTTGCGCGGCGAAGCTCAGCGTCCCCGTTTGCGCATAGACGAGCGCGATGCCGAACAGCAGGAACGCCGATGCGACGCCGGCCAGGACGAGGTATTTGACGCCCGCCTCCACCGGACGCTCGGCTACGTGCGGATATGCGATCAATCCGAGCAGCGCGATGCTCAGCGTTTCGAGGCCGAGGAAGAAGGCGGCGAAATGATCGGCCGCCACGGTCGTTGCCGCGCCGAGCGTCGCCAGCAGCAGGAGCACGTAATACTCCTCGCACGGAAGCCGGTCGCGCGATTTCAGGTAGCCGTGCGAAATCACGCTTACGGCCAGCGCGGCCACGATCACGAGCCCGATGTAGAAGAGCGCGTAGTCGTCGACGATGAGCAAGGGCGTGACATGGCGTCCCGAACGCGGCGCCGAAACGAAGACGACCGAGGCGAGGGCCGTCACGAGCCCGATTGCGCTCGCCCACGCCGCCATGGCGTGGCTGCGCCACACGGCGATGAGCAGCATGAGCAGCACCGCGGCCACGCTCAGGACGATGAGCGGCGCGAGCGCCTGAAAATCGGCGGCGTTCACGGCGCGGCTCGAAGCGCCGTGCGAGGCGCCTGCGGTTGTTGAACGTTGGCCACACCGCCGGCTGCCGCATGCAGCACCGGTCGCGGATAGACTCCCAACCAGACGATGACGATCGCGAGCACCGCGAGCACCCCGGTCTCGCGCAGGTTCAGATCGAGCAGCTTGCGATCTGCTCGCGGCTCGCCGTGCAGCGCCCGCTGGATCAGGATGAGCGCGTAGATGGCCCCGGTTACGAGCCCCAGCGCCGCCACGATGGCGAGCGGCCGGTTCACCGCGAAGGTGCCGAGCAGCACGAGGAATTCGCCCACGAAATTGCCCAGACCCGGGAGCCCGAGAGAGGCGATGGCGAATACCATGGCAAGCGCGCCGAAGCGCGGCATCTGTGCGCCAAGGCCGCCCATGGCCTGCATGTCCCGGGCGTGGATGCGCTCCTGCACGAAGCCTACGATCATGAACAGGGCGCCGGTGCTCACCGCGTGCGCCACCATCTGAATGACGACACCCTGCAACGCAACCGTATTCCATGCGAACACGCCCAGGAGCACGAAGCCCATGTGGCTGATGCTCGAATAGGCGACCAGGCGCTTCATGTCGTCCTGCGCGAACGCGAGCATCGCGCCGTACAGGATGCTGATGACGCCGAGCGTCATGGCGAGCGGCGCGAATGCGGCTGCGGCATCGGGAAAAAGCGGCAGCACGAAACGCAGCAGGCCGTAGCCCCCGGTTTTCAGCAGCACGCCGGCGAGGATGAGGCTGCCGGCGGTGGGCGCTTCGGTGTGCGCGTCCGGCAGCCAGCTGTGAAACGGCACCGCCGGCAGCTTGACGGCGAAGGCGACGAAGAATCCGAGCATGATCCAGAATGCAGTCGATGGATCGAGCGTGTGACCGAGCAGCTGGAAGTAGTCGAACGTCAGCACGCCGGTGGCGCGCCGGTGCGCAAGCACGAGCGCGAGGATGGCGACCAGCATCAGCAACCCGCTGCCTTGCGTGAAGATGAAGAACTTGATTGCCGCGTAGATGCGCCGCTCGTGGCCCCAGAGCGCAATCACGAGCGACATCGGTACCAGCATGAGCTCCCAGAAGAAGAAGAAAAGGAACAGATCGAGCGCGAGAAAAACGCCCACCACGCCCGCCAGCGTCAGCAGCAGGTTCAGATGGAACAGGCCCACGCGCTCGGTAATCTCGCGCCACGAGGTCACGACCGCGACGATGCCGAGGCCGAGCGTGAGCAGGATCATCACCAGGCTCAGACCGTCCAGATCGAGGCGGAACGCAATGCCCAGTTGCGGAATCCAGGGCAGGCGCAGGCTCGCGAGCCACGGCTCGCCGGCGCCGTGCAGCCCGAGCATGAACGCCAGTGCGAGATCGGCTGCGAGCGCGGCGATAGAGATGTAGCGAGGAGCATCGGCGTGCCAGCGCTGGGCGCCCCAGGCAGCCAAGCCGCCCAGCACGGGCAGGGCAACGAGCCAGGCGAGCATCATGCGAACACCGCGATCGCCAGCGTTGCGACCGAGCCGGCCGCGAGCCAGCCCGCATAGCGGCGCACGCGCCCGTTCTGTGTTCGGCTCATGCCGGCATGAGCGCGTTGCGCGCCATCGGCGATGGCCTCGTAGATCGCGTCGAAGAAATCGCTGCGGTTGGCGCGCGCGATCCAGACGAAGGGCCGCACGATGAGATGCTCGTACAGCCAGTCGAAGCCCCAGCCGGCCAGCCAGAAGCGATGCAGCGTCTGCGCCGCGCCGCTTTGCAGCCAGCGCGCCGGGGCAGGCGAGCCCTTGCAGTAGACCCGATAGGCGCAGTAGACGGCAGCGAGCGCCGCGGCGGCGGTGATCGCCATCGAGAGCGTCTGCGTCGCCGAATCGGCCGACGCGCCTTCAGCCATAGGTAGCACCGGCGGCAGCACCGGCGCGAGGAAGCGGGCGAATGCCTGCACGTGCCCGAGCGCCTCGGGCGTTTCGACGAAGCCGGCGACGAGCGCGAGAACGGCAAGCACGACGAGCGGTACGCCCATGCGCCAATGGGTGGTGCCGACCGGCAGCGTGTGCTGCTCACCGTGAAAGACGACGAAGAAGGCGCGAAAGATATAGAACGCCGTGAGGATCGCCCCGACGAATCCGGCCGTCCACAGGATCCGGCCGCCCGGTTGGAAATTCCACGCCGCCCACAGGATCATGTCCTTGCTGTAGAACCCGGATGTGACAAGCGGAAGTGCGGCCAGGGCCGCCGCGCCGGCAAGGAAGGTCCAGTAGACCAGCGGCATGTCGCGCCGCAGCCCCCCCATGCGGAAGATGTCGTGCTCGTCGGCCACGCGCATCATGACCGCGCCGGCGCCGAGGAACAGCAGCGCCTTGAAGAACGCGTGCGTCATGAAGTGGAGCATGGCCGCGCTCCAGGCGCCCACGCCGAGGGCCAGGAACATGTAACCGATCTGGCTCATGGTCGAGTAGGCGAGAATGCGCTTCAAGTCGTGCTGGTTGAGTGCGCTGAAGGCGGCGAGCAGCAGGGTTGTTGCGCCGATGACGGCCACCGCGAGCTGCACGGTGGGCGCGAGCTGAAATAGCACATGAGTACGCGCGATCAGATAGACCCCTGCGGTCACCATGGTTGCGGCATGGATGAGCGCCGACACCGGCGTCGGACCGGCCATCGCGTCGGGAAGCCAGGATTGCAGGGGCAGTTGCGCTGACTTGCCGACGGCGCCACCGAGCAGCAGCGCCGCGGCGAGCGTCGCCAGCGGCGATCCGACCGGCCACGTCGCCAGGGCCCGATCCATGAGCGGCTGGATGTCCAGGGTACCCAGCTCGACGAACAGCAGGATGAGGCCGATCGCCATCGCGGTATCGCCGATGCGGGTCACGACGAATGCCTTGCGCGCGGCGTAACCGTTGGCCGGATCGCGGTACCAGAACCCGATCAGCAGATAGCTGCACAGGCCGACCCCCTCCCAGCCGAGATAGAGCAGCAGCATGTTGTCGGCGAGCACGAGCAGCAGCATCGCCGCGACGAACAGGTTCATGTAGGCGAAGAAGCGGCTGTAGCCGTCGTCTTGCGCCATGAACCCGGTCGAGTAGAGATGGATGAGGAAGCCCACGAAGGTGACGACGAACATCATCAGCACCGACAGGGCATCGAGCCGAAGCGCGATCTGCGCCGTGAAGTCGCCCACACCGATCCAGGTCCACAGCACTTGCCGATACGCTTCGCCCTCGGGCGGGGCGGCGAGGAATCCGCCTGCGATGATCATTGCAATCAGGGCGGATAGGCCGGTCGTCGCCAGCGCGATCGCGCTGACCGCCCCCCTGGGCAAGCGCCCTCCAGTCGCGAACAGCAGCAGAAATCCGGCGAGCGGAAGGGCAGGCACGAGCCAGAGCAGAGAGAGCACGCGTCAGCCCTCGAGGATGTTGGCCGCATCGGCATCCAGGGCCGGAAGCCGCCGGTGGATCTGCAGCACGAGCGCCAAGCCCACCGAGACCTCGGCGGCGGCGAGCGCGAGCACCAGCATGAACATGATCTGGCCGTCGGCCTGCCCCCAACGCGCGCCCGCGGCGATGAACGCGAGCCCGGCCGCGTTCAGCATCACTTCGATGCTCATCAACATGAAGATGAGATTGCGCCGCATCAGCACCCCGGCCAGCCCGAGCACGAACAACACGACCGCGAGCAGGAGAACATGATCGAGCGGTATGACGGCCATCGTCAGCGCTCCGTCGGCCGGCGCCCGACGTGGTAGGCGGCCACGAGCGCCGCGAGGAGCAGCAGCGAGGCGAGCTCCACCGCCAGCAGGTACGGGCCGAAGAGCCGGATGCCCACCTCCTTGGCCTCGATCACTCGCTCCGGAGCAGCGTTCCCCTCGCCGGTCGCGAACAGCACGTAGCCGAGCTCGGCCGCCAGCACCATCGCCAGCAATGCCGGACCGAGCCAGCCTGCCGGATGCGCCCACGACTTGTCCGCGCGCGTTGCGTCATTGCCCAGGCCCAGCATCATCACGACGAACACGAACAGCACGACGATGGCGCCGGCATAGACGATGACCTCGAGCGCGGCCGCGAACGGCGCGCCGAGTGTGTAGAACACGAGCGCGATCGCCAGCAGCGACACCACGAGATAGAGCAGGGCGTGGACGGCGTGGGTGCGGGTGACGACCATGAAAGTCGCCACGACGGCGATCGCGGCCGAGAGGTAGAAGATCGCGTTCATGTCAGGGCAGCAGGCTCCGGGTGTCGACCGGAGGCTCCTCGGCCTGCGCCTCGCCCTTGTCCTTGCCCGGGATGGCGAGCCCCGAGACGCGGTAGAAGCTGTAGCCGGGATACTTGCCGGTGCCGCTGATGAGCAGGTCTTCTTTTTCGTAGATCAGGTTCGGCCGCTCGTATTCGCTCATCTCGAAGTCGGGCGTGAGCTGGATGGCATAGGTGGGACAGGCTTCCTCGCAGTAGCCGCAGAAGATGCAGCGCGAGAAGTTGATGCGAAAGTACTCGGGATACCAGCGTCCGTTCTCCTCGGTCTTTTGCAGCGAGATGCAGTCGACCGGGCAGGCCACCGCGCACAGGTAACACGACACGCAACGTTCTTCCCCGTCGGGATCGCGCGAGAGGATGATGCGGCCGCGAAAGCGTGGCGGCAGATACGGCTTCTCTTCCGGATAGCGTATGGTCTCGCGGCGCCGGAACAGATGCAGGAACGTGAGCCACAGTGTTCTGAGGACGCTCAGCATGATGAGCTCCTCCCCTCTCCCTCCGGGAGAGGGGGCGGGGGTGAGGGAAGTAGCTGGTGCATCGCGGCTTCACTCCCTACGTCGCCCGCGCGACCACGATCGCCCCGGTGACCAGCAGGTTCACCAGCGTCAGCGGCAGCATGACCTTCCAGCCGTACGCCATCAGCTGGTCGTAGCGCAGCCGCGGCAGCGCCGCGCGCAGCAGCACGAAGAAGGCGACGAAAGCGAGTGTCTTGAGAAGAAACCACGCAGCCGGCGCAAGCCACGGCCCGTGCCAGCCGCCGAGGAAGAGCGTGGTGATCATCGCCGAGACCAGCACGATGCCGGCATACTCGCCGACGAAGAACATGCCGAACTTCATGCCCGAGTATTCGGTGTGGAAGCCGGCGCCGAGCTCGTTCTCGCCCTCGGGCAGGTCGAACGGCAGACGGTGGGTTTCGGCGATGCCGGCAATGAGGAAGACGACGAAGCCCAGGAACTGCGGCACGATGTACCAGAGCCCGCGCTGCGCCGCGACGATCTCGGCCAGGCTGAACGAACCGGCGAGCGCAACCACGCCGATCAGCGACAGCCCCATGAACACCTCGTAGCTCAGCATTTGCGCGGCCGCGCGCATCCCGCCCAGCAGCGAATACTTGCTGTTGGAGGCCCAGCCCGCCAGGATGACGCTGTAGACCGAGAGCGAGCTCATGGCGAGGAAAAAAAGAAGGCCGATGTTGAGGTCGCCCGCGATGCCGATCGAGGGTGTTACGGGGATCACGCCGAATGCGAAGAACACCGCGACCATGACGATGGCCGGAGCGAGCACGAAGATGCGCCGCTGCGCAAACGGCGGCACCCAGTCCTGCTTGAACAGGATCTTGATCATGTCGGCCACGATCTGCAGCGTGCCGAAATAGCCGACCCGGTTCGGCCCGTAGCGGTCCTGCCAGAAGCCGAGCAGCCGCCGCTCGA
>JBOIEI010000780.1:0-1635 GCA_050741055.1 Burkholderiales bacterium
AGCTTGTAGTACTCGGCACCGAGACACTGGTTGTTCATGACCACCACCAGCAGCGGCATCTTGTAACGCACCGCCGTCTCGAACTCGGCCAAGTGCATCAGATAGCTCGCATCGCCGTCGATCAGGCACAGCGGCGTGTTGTCGGAGGCGACGATCGCACCCATCGCGGCCGGCAGCATCTGGCCGATGCAGCCGAAGAAATGCCCCGCCTGCGTGATCGCGCGCGGGCGCGTCATCAGCATGCTGGAGATGCCCGAGGTCATGCCGCTGCCGGAGAGCACACCGATGCTCGGTGGCAACAGCTCTTCCAGGGCGATCATCGATTCGCGCGGATCCACCGTACCGGGATCGATCGGGAACTCGGTGCGGTCGGCATTGTGGTTCGCGAGCTTCGTCTTCACGTCCGGCGTGCGATAGCCGGTGTTCTTGTGCGACTTCTCGGCCAGCAGCTTCTCCAGTGCCTCGACCGCGATGCGCGCATCCGACTGGATGTAGAGGTCGGAGAACTTGCCGTTGGCCATCGCCACGTGCTGCTGGTTGTCGATCTGAACGTACTTGGCGTTCGGATACAGATAGCCGTTTTCGAGGGTGTGGCGGTTCAGGCTCGCGCCCACACCGATCACCACGTCGGCCTCTTCCAGCAGCTTCATCGCCGGGCGGGTTGCGTACAGCCCGGAAATGCCGGCGTGATAGTCGGTCTGGTCGGAGAGATAGGTCTTGGCCAGGAGCGAGGTGGCGATCAAGGCGCCGATGCGCTCGCCGAGCTTGAGCACTGCGGGGCCCGCCCCGGCCCATTGCGCGCCCCGCCCCACGATGATCACGGGATGCTTGGCGGAAGCGATGAGATCGGCCGCACGCTCCAATTCCTTCGCGTCGGGCATCACCGTGCGCGCTTTGAACAGCTCCGACGTCGGCTGATACGGCTCGTCCGCATCCTCGAATTCCTTCTGCTGGATGTCCATCGGACAGCTCAGCATGATCGGACGGCGCTCGAGCTTGGCGAGATAGAACGCCTTGCGCACGCAGTCGTCGGTCTGCTCGGGGTTCTGCAGGCGCACGAAGCCGGCCTCGCACGCCTCGGCGAAGCGCGACTGGTCGAGGTATTGCGTGTATTCGGGATCGCTCCAAGGATATTCACCGCAGAACGCAACCACCGGGGAGTGCGCGCGCGCGGCGGTGACGAACGCCGTGGCAAGCTGGGTCGTGCCCGGGCCGCAGGTGGCCGTCGCTACGCCAGGCTTGTTGGCCGTGCGGGCGAAGCCGTCGGCCATTCCGAGCCCCGCGCCCTCGTGCCGCACCTCGTGCACCTTGACGCCGATCTTGTGCAGCTCGGAAATCCAGAACATGTTGCCATCGCCCATCATGCCGAAGGTCGACGTGACGCCTTCGCCTTTGAATGCATGAGCCAGCCGCTGGTAGACCTTCATGATTGCCCGCTCTCCGAAAAAATGTGAAATCGATTACCGCGTACGCCCGGCGCCGTCCTCGTGCCTGCCTAGGCCGTCCCGACGCTCGCGCAACGCGCCGCAAGCTGCTCCGAGAATTCCGTCGTCATGCGCCTGACCACCATCGACGCGCCGGTTTCGATGAGCGACGCAAGCCGTCCGCTGATCTCGACCTGAGCCTGGATGTCGA
>JBOIEI010000781.1:0-3496 GCA_050741055.1 Burkholderiales bacterium
CTTCCCACCACTGGCCCGCCGCGATGGAAACCGACGTGTCATGCCGTCCCGGCGCACGCAACTTGTCGAGCGTGACGTGCAGGCGTTGCGCGATTTGCGGCAGCTGGCGGTTGATCAGGGCCTGCAGCTCGGTCGCCTGCTCCGGCCCGCTCGCCTCCGCGGCGGCGCAGAGCGAGGTGAGCGATTGCAGCAGATTCTTCACGTCGTGCGTGAGCCGCGCGCCGGTCTCGTGGATCGCCTGCGTGTAGGCGTTCTGCCGCTGCGATTGCTCGCGCTGCTTGGCATCGTAGAAGTGGGCGAGCAGCCGCGTAAGCAGCTTCAGGTGCAGCAGCAGCGCGGGCGATAGCGACCAGCGGGTGTAGAACGTGAGCGTGAGCTCGCGGTAGCTCAGCTCGGCGTCGAACTTCGACGGCTCGCCGAACTCTCCGCTGTCGGTCTTGGTCTGCCAGCGCACGCCCGAGAGCCACGGCAATTCGAGCATGTCGTGCAGCGAATTGACCAGGAAGCGCTCCGGGTGGCCGTCGTGCTCGGCGCGATTCGCGACGCTTTGCATCCAGCGCTCGAACGGCAACCCGACCGAAAGCAGGTAGCGCGACAAGAGCTGCCCTATGCCCGAAAACCCGCCGTGCGGATTCCACAGCCACGACAGCGCGATCAGCAGCAGCGCGATACAGAACAGCGTCTGCGCCAGCGCCATCGGGTAATTGGTGCGCGCGAGCTCCTTGATCATGAAGCTGCCGAGCACGAGCGCCGCAACCAGCAGGAACAGCATCACGCTGTAGAACAGATCCACCGCATGCGGCGCATCCGAGACCAGTCGTTCCACGCGGGTGAGGATGATCAGCACCGGCAGGAACAACAGGCCGTAGCGGACCAGGACGTCGACCGCCGGTCCGGCGCCATCCGGAGCGCTGAACAGCTTCGGCACCACCCACACCAGCAGCATGGCCAGCAGGTAGACCGCCGCGAGCAGCGAGGCGACGCGGTGACGCCGCTCGCGGATGCCCGGCACGTTGCCGCCGATCAGACTGAACAGCACGGCGAGCCAGATTGCCATCAGCCACCAGTTGGTGAAGCCGACCAGCGCCACACCGATCAGGACGATGAGCCAGACGTGGCGCGAGCTCAAGGTGCGCTCGCCACGCCACACCGGCTGCCAGATCAGGAAAAGCCCGATGTGAGCGAGCAGGAACGCGCGCGACCAGGCGCTATCGAAATCCCAGGCGAGCGCCGCGTGCAAGGCGAGCAGCATGCATCCCAGCCACACCTGGGGCGGCAGGGAGGCGATGCGTTGATGCCAGCGCGTCACGTCGGAATGCGCGCGCACGTCGCAGCCGAAGCTGCCGCTACACTAGCGTGATTGCGAAGGCCCCGATGCATGATGAATGCCACCTACACCGAACGCTTCCGCGGGCTGCCGCACACGTTCACCATTGCTCGCTTCACCCTGCTCGAAGGGCTGCGTACGCGGCTGCCGTGGGTCTGGGCCGGTGTTCTGGCGTTCTTCGGCGCCGCGAGCCTGTTCATCAACCAGATCGCCATAACCGAATCCGCGCGGCTGCAGTGGAGCTTCTACGCCTCCGGTCTGCGACTGGCCGCCGTGCTGACGCTGGCTGCGTATATTACCAGTAGCATGGTGCGCGAATTGAACGAAAAGGGCCTGGAGATGGTGCTCGCGCTGGACCTGCCGCGAGCGGCCTACGTCGCCGGCAAGCTGCTCGCTTTCCTGGGCGTAGCGGCCGCGATGGCAGCTCTCGCAGCAGTGCCGCTTGCGTTCGCGCGGCCGCTCGATGCGGTCGCTGCCTGGACGCTGTCGCTCGCCTGCGAGCTCGCGATCGTGGCGGCATTCGCCATGTTTTGCATCGTTTCGTTCAGTCAGGTGGTCCCGGCGCTGTTGCTGATCGTCGCGTTCTACCTGCTCGCGCGGACGATCGACGCGTTGCGGCTCATGTCGGAGTCCGCCATCCTGGGCGAGCTGGGCGGCGCACGCTCGCTATTCGAATACGCCTTCGATGCGATCGCGCTGTTGCTGCCCGCGTTCGAACGCTTCACGCAAACCGAGTGGATCGCAGCGGGCAGCGTCGAGGCTCTGGCGCTCGTGCCTATCGTCACGCAGGCGCTCGCTTATACCCTGCTTCTGCTCGGCGCGAGCCTGATCGACTTCCATCGCCGCGAGCTGTGATGCGCGCGATCAGGCGACGAAAAGCCCCGCTTTGGGCCACCCTGCTCACGGCGAGCGCGGCTGCCCTGCAGATCGCACTGAGCGCGACCCAACCCGCGCCGATGGCGCGAGCTTCTGCGCTGCCGCCGGCACCTGCGGGCGCGCTGCTGGCTTGGCTTGAGACGTTCGATCGGCTGCCCGCCGCGCACATGATGATGTTGTATCTGCAGGCGTTCGACAACCAGCCGGGCGTCAGCATCCCGTACCTCGACCTCGACTACCAGCGGGTCGCGCAATGGCTTCTGGCGGCGTTGCGGCTCGACCCGAAAAGCCAATACCCGCTGCTCATGGCCTCCCAGCTCTATGCCCAGGTGCCCGACCCGGCCCGGCAGCGGTTCATGCTCGAATTCGTCTACGAGCAGTACCTGGAAGACCCCGAGCGCCGCTGGCCCTGGCTCGCGCATGGCGCCATCATGGCCAAGCACCGCCTGAAGGATCTCCCGCTCGCGCTCGAGTTCGCCCGCGCGATTGCCCGGCACAGCCCGAATGCCCCCGCCTGGGCGAGGCAAATGCATATCTTCCTGCTCGAAGACTTGGGCGAATACGAGTCGGCCAGAATCCTGCTTGGCGGATTGCTGGCGAGCGGCGTGGTGACCGATCGGCACGAGCAGCTCCTGTTGCAGGAGCGCCTGCAGCAGTTGGAGGCCGCCGAGAAATCGGCAGCGCCGACGAATCCTCAGCGCGGTCCCGCCCCCTGAGTGACGCTCACGCTGAGCTTGCGGTCTGCCTCGCGGCGCGCCTTCCAGAGGATCGCGTTCATTTAAAAACAAACAGTTAGCGCAAAATCCGGTGGCGAACCCGGCACTACGCAGGCGCGAGTTGCGATGCCGATCAGGCAGCAGGCGGCGAGGCGCGCACGGATCAGTGATCCATTTCACATCGGCATGCAATTTGCACCCCAAATCGCAACTCGACCCGGCGTAAGGACGCCCATCATGCTCAGAACCTATCAACGCGGTTTTACATTGATTGAAATCGCGATCGTGCTCGTGATCATCGGCCTGCTGCTCGGCGGTGTGCTGAAAGGCCAGGAACTGATCACCAGCGCCCGCGTCCGCAACCTCATCGCCCAGCAAGACGGCATCAAGGCCGCTTTCTTCGGCTTTCAGGACCGCTTCCGCTCGATGCCCGGAGACTACGCGACCGCGAGCACCACGCTCAAGTGTCCGAGTGGCACGACCTGCTTGAACGGCAACGGCAACGGCATCATCGAGGACGCCGCCGTGCCGGTCACGATCGGCGGTGTCGCCTCCGAAACGACGGAAAGTCTGCTCG
>JBOIEI010000782.1:0-2105 GCA_050741055.1 Burkholderiales bacterium
CCACAACGTTGCCATCGCTCGTCTCCTGTCGCATCTATGCCATGATGTTGACGCCGCCGTCGACGTAGAGCGTCTCGCCAGTGAGCCGGCGCGCGAGCGGCGTGGCCAGGAACGCGCACGTGTAGCCCACATCCATGATGTCGACCAGCTCACCGAGCGGTGCGCGCTCCGCGGCGGCGTTCAGCAGCAGCTCGAAGTCCTTCAGGCCCGAAGCGGCGCGCGTCTTCAACGGCCCTGGAGACAGCGCATGCACGCGTATGCCTTTCGGACCCAGCTCGTACGCGAGGTAGCGGCAGCACGCCTCGAGCGCCGCTTTTACGGGTCCCATCAGGTTGTAGTTCGGGACGACCTTGTTCGCGCCGTAGTAGCTCATCGCGAGCATGGTGCCGCCGTCTTTCATGAGCGGTGCGGCGAGCTTCGCCATGCGCACGAACGAGTGGCAGGACACATCCATCGCCTGCGCGAAGCCGCTCGCGGAGGTTGAGAGCAGCCCGCCTTGCAAATCGTCCTTCGGCGCCCAGGCGATCGAGTGCACGAGAATGTCGAGCTTGCCCCATTTCGCTGCGACCGCCTCGAACACTGCCTCCAGCTCTCCGTGGTGCGTGATATCGAGCGGCAGCAGAAGCTCGCAACCCAGCTCGCACGCGAGCGGCTCGACGTATGTCTTCGACTTTTCGTTCAGGTAGGTGATCGCGAGATCTGCGCCGAGCGTACCGAACGCCTTTGCGCAGCCGTACGCGATCGAGTGCTGGTTCGCGATGCCGACGACGAGCGCGCGGGAACCTTGGAGTATGGGTCGTGGAAGTTCCATGCATGCCCTCCGGGCGATTGCGTCGAGATTGCGGCGCTGCAGGTGACGCAGTGCGCAGTCTCATCGCGCTGCAGCCACGCAGCAATTGGACCTTGGTCGCAGCACCGCGTCGCATCGAGCGTGCGACGCGGCATCGCGAGCCTACATCATCGCGGCCGCAATGTTGACGAACAGGATCTTCAGTATCGTCATGCTCGGGAAGATCATCGCGTAACCCACGTCCGGGCGATCGGTCGGCGCCAGCTTGTTCGCATACGCGAGGATGGCCGGGTTACCGGTCGCGCCGGCGAGTATGCCCGCCATCTGGTCGTACGACATCTTGAAGACGAACAGACCGAGCACTATCACCGGCAGTACGATCGCGGCCAGTATCAAGGCCCCGAGGCCGAGCAGCAGGAATCCGCTTTCGGCCACGGTGTTGACCACGGTCGTACCCGTCGACATGCCGGCGTTGGCGAGAAACAGTGTCAGGCCCAGGTTGAAGAGCACCTTGTTCGCCGACAGCGGCATGGTCCAGTTCACGCCTCCACTACGCCTGAGCTTGCCGAGGATCAGCGCGACCAGGAGCACGCCGACGAAACCTATCGTCATCTTGCCGATGCCCGGAAGCGGAATGGTGATCGCGCCCACCAGGAACCCCAACGCCATCCCCAGGCCCACCGAGATGTAACTCACTTCGGCGGTGCCCTTGATGGAATCGCCGAAGTACTTGCGCAGCGCAGGGAACTGGCTGCGGTTCGCAAGGAGGCCGACGCGGTCGCCGAACTCGAGGATCATGTCGGGGGCAGGCACCATATCGGCGTCGCCGCGGCGCACATGCATCACGGCCGTGCCCTGTCCGCCCGGTAGCTGGAGCTCGGACAACGGGCGCCCGACCTCGGTCGGGCGAGAAGCGAACACCCGGAGGTAGTCGAGATCGCTTCGGTCCTGAACGAAGCGCCCGGGCGCGGCCTCGCCCATCGATGCGGCGGCACGATGCAGCGTCTCCTGGTCGGGACCCGTGGCGAGCAGTGTGTCGTCCAGGGCGATGACCGACGTCGCGAGCGCGGGCTGGTTATGTTGCGCGCGGCGCAGTCCGACGATCTGTATGCCGAGGGGTAGCCCGGCCATGCTTTCGGCGAGCGTCTTGCCGACATAGGTCGGGTTGCGTACCGAAATCTCGTAGAGCTCCATACCGCTCGACACCGCCGTGTCGAACTTGGGTTTGAAGAACAGGAAAGTCACATAGAGGAACAGGATCGGCCCCGCGACCCCGAAGGGGTACGACACGGAATAGCCGACCGCCGGATCGTTG
>JBOIEI010000783.1:0-5469 GCA_050741055.1 Burkholderiales bacterium
ATCTCGGCCGACAGGTGACTGGTGCTGCCGAGCGTGTTGACGCCGTTGTTGAGCAGGCCCGGCTTTTTCTTCGCCAGCGCGACCAGCTCAGGCACCGTCTTGGCGGGTACGTTGGGATGCACGCTCAGCACCAGCGGGGCGGAGGTTATCCAGCTGATCGGCACGAGGTCCTTCTGCATGTCGAATTTCATGCGCTTGGCGAAGAGCGTCGAGTTGACCGAAAGACTCGCGGTGGTGAAAAGGATGGTGTAGCCGTCGGGCGGTGCATCGACGGCGAGCTGCGCACCGATGAGGCCGCTCGCGCCGGTTCGGTTGTCGACGATGAACGTCTGTTTCATCGATTCGTTGAATGCGGTCGCGAGCAGTCTCGCCTGGATGTCGGTTCCGCCGCCGGGCGAGAACGGAACGATGATGCGCACGGGCTTGCTCGGATAATCCGCGGCGTACGCGTGCAATGCGACGCCGGCCCCGCCCAATGCGAAGGCGGCGGCAACGGGAAGCGCGATGGGTTTCATGCTGAGGTCCTCATGCTGGTTGGAACGGTGGCCGCCGTTTTCGAGCTGTGCGATGCGAGGCGGGGCCGAAACGCGGAGCCGAGTATCATCGGAACACTGCGGCGAGGGCAGCCGGGAAGGGGCGTACAGCGCTCACCGCGGCGGCGACTTACGTAAGTATTCCTTCGGAATATGACCACGGAGAACGCAACCATGGACCGCATTCCGATCGGTCTGTTCGGCATCGGTTTGATGGGCACCGCGATCGCGCGACGCTTGCTGGCGGCCCATTTTGCCGTCATGGGTTATGACGTGGACGCGCATAAGCGCCATGGCCTCGTCGCGCTCGGTGGCATCGGGGCCGATTCCGCGGCCGAGGTGGCAGCGAATTGCCCCATCGTGGTGCTTGCGGTGTTCGATACCGATCAGGTCGAACAGGTGGTCGAAGGCCCGCCCGGGCTCATCGGACGTGCGGTGCGTACCGCGATCTGCATGAGCACCTGCGATCCGGACCGGATCGCTGCGCTGGCTGGGCGGGCCGCCGGGCGCGGAATCTCGCTGCTCGAAGTGCCGGTATCCGGGACCAGCACGCAGGTCGCGCAGGGCGACGGCGTGGCCCTGATCGCCGGGGATGCGGCGGCGGCCGAGGCGGCGGGTCCGGTCATCGAAGCGATCTGTCCGCGCCGCTACTACATTGGAGCTGCGGGCGACGGAGGGCGTGCCAAGCTGGTGGTGAACCTCATGCTGGGCCTCACTCGCGCCGCCGTCGCGGAAGGGCTCGCGTTTGCCGAAAGCCTGGGTCTGGACCGCGCACGGTTGCTCGACGTGGCGAAGGGCTCGGCCGCCTACTCGCAGGTGATGGATGTCAAAGGCGCGCTGTGGGCGCAGGATCGGTTCGAGCCGCCGATGAGCCGGGTCGACCAGAGCCTCAAGGACTTCACCCTGATGGGGCAGATCGCGCAGCGCGCGGGTCAGTCGCTGCCGTTCGCGAGCCTCTACGCCGAGCTCATGCGCGATTGCGCTGCGCACGGCGAGGCGGACAAGGACAACGCGATCCTCATCAACGCGATTCGGCGCCGGCGCGCGAAGGGCTGAGCCCTCGACTATTGCGGCTTGCGAGTCGGCGGGGTCTTGTCGTCCTGCTTGCCGTGATGGCGGATGTGCACGTCCGGCTGCGTGGTGGCGGGCGGATCGCTCGCCTCCATGGTGTCTTCCAGCGCGCGATCGAGCTGCTTGTCGAGCTCCTTCGGGTTCTGCTTGCCGGGACCGGGTTCCGGCAGGTCGACCGGATCGTTCTTGGTCGGTTTCTTCGTCGTCATGGAATGTCCCTCATGTGTGTTCGAACGCTACATGCGCATCCGGCATGCCTGCTAGCCCAGGCTAGATCACGCACCATTCCCGCGGCGGCGAATTGACCGGAGCATCCACCGCGCCGGCCGAGTGGGTATGGATGCTTTCCATCGTCCAGAGCCGCATGCCGCCGCGAAACGCCGTGAGATTGTTGCCGAGCCGCACCGCGGGCGGCAAATCCTTGATGAGCTTCGCGTTGCCGCCACCGATCACCACGTAATCGACCATGAACGCGTCGACGAACGACTCCAGCATCTTCTCGACGATCTTGCGCCAGTTCGACTTGCCCAATGCCTTGAGGCCTTTGCGGCCCAGCAGCCCGCCGAGCGTATCGTCCTTGTTATAGACGAGATTGCCGAGCTCCAGCGGAATGATCACGTTCTCGGCGATCAGTGCAGAACCGAGCCCCGTGCCGAAACCGAGGAACAGCATGCGCCCGCCTTCATAGCTGCCCAGAGCCTGCATCGCCGCATCATTTATTATGCGAACGGGGCGCTCGAATGCGGCGGCGAAGTCGAATCCCACCCAACCGCCGCCCAGGTTGCCGGGTTCGGAGCGCGGGCCGTGCACACCGACCGGGCCCGGATAGCCGATGGAGACGACGTCGTATTTCCAGCCTTGCGTGCGTTTGCGTACCGCGTTCACCATGGCAGCGGGCGCCAAGTGGTCGCCCGAAGGCAGGCGCCGCGGCTCGGACTCGCCCGTGCACAGGAGCTTGACGTTGGTGCCGCCGATGTCGAGCACCAGCACCCTGGGCGGTTTGGCATTCGCGCGCTGCGCGGATGAGCGCCGCTTCGCCACCACCGTCTTGGCGCCTTTGGCCCGGCCGCTATGGTTCTTCGCGCCCTTGGCCGGCTTGCGTGCGGACTTGCCTCGTTTTGTCGCCATCGTCACCTCCCGGCGCGTCGGTGCACGCCGCATGCCCGCATGAGCCGGGCGTCGGAACCCGCTGAAGCGCAGGCCAGCCGCAGCCTGATGGCGCTGCTCGCGCTGACGGCATTCGTCATCGCCGGCGGAATTCACTATCAAACGCCGATGCTGGCGGCAATCGCGGCCGACCTCGATGCCGATGCGGCCGCGATGGGCTGGGTGCCGACGCTGTCGTTCGGCGGCATGTTCGTGGGCGTCGTGTTGCTGGTCCCCCTCGGCGATCGGATCGACAAGCGGCGCATCATTCTCATCAAGATCATCGTGCTGACGGCTGCCCAGGCCGTGATGGCGCTGGCGCCTTCGATCGGCGTGCTGGCTGTCGCGAGCTTCGTGACCGGGGTCGTCTCCTCGCTCGCGCAAAGCATGGTGTCGATCATTGCCGAGGCAGCCCGGCCGCAGGAGCGGGGGCGTGCCGTCGGCACGCTCATGACCGCGCTCTTTCTCGGCATCCTGTTCGCGCGCATCGCCGGCGGCTTCATGGCGAGCCATTTCGGCTGGCGTTCGAGCTACGTGCTCTCCACGGCTTTATTGCTGCCGGTCATTCCGCTGCTGTTCGCGCGCCTGCCGCATACGCGCACGACCACGCGCGCAAGCTATGGCGCGCTCATGCGCTCAGTGCTGGCGCTCCTCGTCAACCAACCCGACATCCGGCGCGTGGCGCTCATCCAGTTCATGCTCGGGATCTGCTACGGCGGCTTCTGGGCCGTGGTCTCGCCCATGGTCAGCGCCTTCCATCGGCTCGGACCGGCGCAAGTGGGCCTCATCGGCATCCCGGGCGCGGCCGGCATCCTGGTGGCGCGCCCGGCGGGCCGCTGGACCGACCGCGCCGGCCCCATGTCGGTGGTGACCGCGGCGCTGTGCGCGATGGCTCTGGCATGGCTCGCGTTTGGATTCTCGGCCTGGTCGATGGTGGCCGTAGTCGCCGGGGCGATATTGCTCGACTGCGCGCTGCGCGCGGCCATGGTCGCGAACCAGACCCTGGTCAACACCGTGGTGCCGGATGCGCGTGCGCGCGCGAACACGATCTTCGGCACGCACGTCTGGGCCGGCAACGCCACCGGCGCGTTCCTTGCGAGCAGCACGTTCGCGCACTTCGGCTGGCTGGCCGTGTGCGCGGTTGCCCTTGTCGCGACCAGCATCGCGCTCCTGGTGCACGTGCGCGCGTTGCGCCGGGCGACGCGCGCTCGGCCGCACGCGATCGAGGAACTGCGCTAACCCAACCTCGCTATGGAAGTTGGGCTAAGTGGCAGCTAGATCTTCGCGCGAACGCGCGCCACCGCCGCCTCGTCGACATCGATGCCCAGGCCGGGGCCGGCCGGGCGGGGCGAGCTGCCGTTCACCGGCTTCAGCGCCTCGCGCACCAGGTCCTCGGCCAGGTAGTGGCTGGTCGGGTTCATGCCCCAGTCGAGGTTCGGAATGCAGTAGCCCAGGTGCACCAAGCCGGCGGTGCCGATGCTCGATTCGGCGATCTTGCTCGCCAGGACGAGCGCCAGCCCGAGGCTGTCCGCAACGATTGCAGTCCGCAAAGTGGCTGCGGTGCCGCCCAGCTTGATGGTTTTCAGGTTCACGCCGCCGATCGCTCCGGCGCGCTGCCATTCGACGATGTTCTCCAGGCTGTGGGCCGATTCGTCGGCGCACAGCGGCACGGGCGAGACGCGCGCGAGCGCGAGCGTGGTGTTAAGGTCGTTGTCGCGAAACGGCTGCTCCAGAAATGCAAGGCCCGCATCGGCCGCGCCGGTGACGTAGCGGCGGGCGCTGGCAAAGGTCATACCCATGTTCGCGTCCGCGCACAGGATGGCATCCGGCCCGATCGCCTTGCGCACCGCAAAGGCGGCCTCGATTTCCTCCTCGACGCGCTTCACGCCGACCTTCAGCTTGAAGAAGTTGTAGCCCTGCGCGCGGTACGCGTTCGCGTCGGCGATATCCTGCGCGATGTCGGGATTGCCGAGCAGGCACATGGTGAGCACCGAATCGCGCACGGCGCCGCCGAGCAATTCGACGACGCTCACCCCGAGGTGGCGCCCGGCGAGATCGTACAGCGCCAGGTCGCACGCCGCCTTGGCGCCGGTATTGCCGATGATGGCTACCGCGAGCTCGCGTCCCAGCCGCGCGCGCTCGAGCGCATTGCGTCCCACGAGCAGCGGCGCAAGGTGATCGGTCACCGCGGCGACCATGCCGGGCAGCAGGTCGCCCGTCATGATGGGTGCAGCCGAGGCTTCGCCCCAGCCGACCAGGCCGTTGGCCGCTTCGATGCGCACGAGCAGCGTCTGGGCGCGATCGAAGCGCTGGCCGCCGCCCATGAGCATGGGCTTCTTCAGCGGCAGATGGACCGCAATGGGATCGACGCGGCGAATCGTCAAGGGCGCCGCATCGGCGCTGCTGCTCCGGGACATTGCCGACCTCCTCAGCTCGGGAGCTGCAATGTTACGCCCCGCCTAGCCGCGAGCCTCGCCGCAGCCGCCGCCGCCGGCGGTTTCCATCACCACGCGATCGCCTTTGCGCAATACCCAATGGTCGGCAGGATCGATCGGCTCGCCGTTCAACGTGAGCGCGCCCACCTTGCCCGGCCCGCCGCCGAGAATGCCCTTCGGCGCCGAGCGAAAACGCGTCATGATCATGGAGGCAACCATCGGCGTATCGGCGGTCACCTCGATCTCGAAGCGCAGCCCGCCGCCGCCGCAATGCGCGCCTTCAC
>JBOIEI010000784.1:0-6201 GCA_050741055.1 Burkholderiales bacterium
TTCCAGGACGACGACGTTCATGCCGGCCTTTGCCGCCACGGCGGCGGCTTCCAGGCCGATGTAGCCAGCGCCGATGACGACCGCACGCTTGCCCGCAGCCATGTCGGCGCGAATCGCTTGCACGTCGGCGAGGGTTCGCAGGTAATGCACGCCGGCGAGGTCCGCACCCGGTACGGATAGCTTGCGCGGGCGGCTTCCGGTCGCCAGCAGAAGCTTCGAATACGCGAGCGTTTCGCCGCCATTCAACCGCACGCGCATGACGTCTCGCTCGATGGCGTCTACGCGGGTGCCGAGCTTCAACTCGATGTTGCGCTCGGCGTAGAACTTCTCCGGCTTCAGCAGCAGCTGCTCGGCGCTCATCTGCCCGGCCAGGAAATGCTTCGATAGCGGCGGGCGCTGATAGGGTGCAAACGCTTCCTCGCCCACGATCGCAATGGCACCGCTATAGCCTTGCTCGCGCAACGCCACCGCCGCTACCCCGGCGGCCTGCCCCGCGCCCACGATCACAACGCGCTCTGTCATGTCTTTCGCTTCATCCCTTGCAGCCTGCCGGCCAATCGATCGAAGACGCAGCCGCATCGATCAACCTCGATTGTACGTGCTGGCGCCTGGCGCGCGCCGCTTCGCCGCTCCGATCGCCCTATAATCGGACCGTTCCAGGTGCGCTTGCCGCCTTTTCGCGGCCGGCGAGAATCGGGAAACAGGGACCGGCTCCGGCCGGCAACCTGTGCTGCCCCCGCAACGGTAAGCGAGTGCGGGTGCGACCCGCGGATTGCTCAGGTGATCCGCAGCCACTGCGCCCTCGCGGCCGCGGGAAGGCGTCGCACCAAGACTCGTCAGCCCGGAGACCGGCCTGGAGCCTTCTGCCACGACGACTGCCCGCGGGTTGGCGGGTTCAGGGAGGTTCACCATGAATCAGTCCGGTTCGCGCGCCGCGGTAAGTCATGCGGCCGGCGCGTTTTCCATCGTCCTCGTATCGTTGTGCCACGCGGCGCAGACGCAGCGCGCACCCGAGGTGATCGTCTCGGCCACTCGCTTCGAGCAGTCGGTCGAGCAGCTTGCAGTCAATGCATCCGTCATCACGGCCGAAGACATCGCACGCAGTGCCGCGCGCACCCTGCCGGAGCTTCTCGGCACGCGCGCGGGGCTCGTCAGCCGCGATCTCTTCGGCAACAACGCGGCGCTGGCGGCGGTCGACATGCGTGGTTTCGGCGCGACGGCGGCGCAGAACACGCTCATCCTGGTCGACGGCAGGCGGCTGAACGACATCGATCAGTCCGGCGTGCAATGGTCCTCGATCCCGCTGGATGCGATCGAGCGCATCGAGGTTCTTCGCGGCAGCGGTGCGGTTCAGTACGGCGATGGCGCCAGCGCCGGCGTGATCAACATCATCACCCGCCATCCCGCCCGCAGCGGCAACCGCGCCGGCGCTACTGCTCGCTATGGCAGCTGGGATACTCGCGAGCTGAGCGGTTCACTGAACGCGTTCGGCGAGAGCGCCGGGTTGCACGCGTTCGCGCGCAATTTCGAGTCGGGTGGCTACCGCGACAATAACCACAACCGCGAGACCAACCTCGCATTGCGTGCAACCTGGATCGGGGATCGGGCGGATGCGACGCTGCGCCTGGCCGCAGATCGGCAGGGATTGCGCCTGCCGGGCGCACGCCAGGTGCAGCCGAGCGCCGGCATCGACCAGCTCGAGAGCGACCGCCGCGGCACGTCGACGCCGCTCGATTATGCGCAGCGCGACGGCAACCAGGCGGCGCTCGACTTGCGCTGGCAGCTGGGGGCCGGCGAGCTCGCACTCGGCCTGGGCTATCGGGACAAGGACCAGCGCTCGTACTTCGACTTCGGCGGTTTCCCGGACTACCGTGACATCGCCCTGGACGTGCTCACCGTGCAGCCGCGCTATCGCTGGCAGGGCAGGGCGCTCGGCGCCGGCCATGCGATCGTTGTGGGCGTCGACCTCGCGCGCTGGGATTACCGCCTGCTGCGCTCCAATTCGCCGGCGAACGTCGGCCAACCGTTCAACACGATCGACGCGACCCAGGACAGCGATGCAATCTACGCGCTCGATACCATCGAGCTGAGCCAGCGGGTGTCGCTCAATCTCGGCGCACGCACCGAGCGGATGCGCATCTCGGCTTCCGACCGGTTCGACGCGACGGCACCGGGCGGCGCGTTCGGTTCCGGTGCGCCCGCGGCAGACGATCGGCAGCATGGCCATGCCTACGAGGTAGGCTTGCGCATCGGCGTCGCGAAGAACGCTGCGCTGATCGTTCGCACTGCGCGCAGCTTCCGTTTCGCCAACGTGGACGAAATCTACGAGCCGTCGGCGGCGTTCACGCAGCAGTTCCAGTTCCTGCGCCCGCAGCGCGCGAAGACCTACGAAGTCGGCATGGCGCTGGGTCCGAAGCTGCCGTGGCTGCAGGCGAGCATATTTCGCATGGACGTGGACGACGAGATCCACCTGGACCCGTTCTCCACCGGGGTGGGGAACCGCAACCTGCCGCCGCTGCGGCGGACCGGTTTCGAGCTGGAGATGCGCCAGGCACTCGGTTCGTCGTTGCAGATTTTCGGCAGTTATACCTTCACCCGCGCCCGCTTCCGTTCCGGCGTGCTGCCGGGCTCGGCCTTCACCACGACCGACATCGACCTGGCCGGGCGCACGGTACCGTTGGTGCCGAAGCACAAGCTCGATCTCGCGCTCGACTGGCGGATCGGGCCCGATACCCGGCTGAGTGCTAGAGGGGCGTACGTGTCGGCGCAGTACATGGAGAACGACGAAGGCAACACGTTCGGGCGCCGCATTCCCGCCTACACGGTGGCGGATTTGAAGCTTCAGCACCGCATGGGCGCATGGGCGGCAAGCATAGGCATCGCGAATCTGTTCGAGCGCAAGTATTACGCTTATGCGATCCGCAGCCAGTTCGTGGCCGATCGCTTCAATGCCTATCCCCTGCCGGAGCGCTCGTTCTGGGTTGCGCTGGAGTACAACGGGCTGTGAGGAACGAGCCGCGGTGAGTCGTGCATCGGCGCCGCGAGGCATCGGGATCGCCGCACTGGCCGCGCTCGGCGCGCTCGCGCTCGCCGTCGCAAGCGGCAGCGAGTGGATTCCGCTCGGTCGGCTCGCCGCCATTCTCACCGGCTCGGAGCAGGGAATTCACGCCGATATCGTGCTCGGCCTGCGGCTGCCGCGCGCGCTTGCGGCGTTCTCGGCCGGCGGGTTGCTCGCGCTTGCCGGCGCGCTCATGCAGATCCTGTTGCGCAACCCGCTCGCCGACCCCTATGTGCTCGGGCTCGCCGGGGGTGCGGGAACCGGTGCGCTGGGTGCCATGCTGTTGGGATTGCAGACTTCGCTCGTGATCGGATTTGCGTGGACGGGCGCGCTGCTTTCCGTGGTGCTCGTGCTCACGCTTGGGCGCCGCGCGCTACTCCTTCCCGCGACCGGGCGCGAAACCGATCAGCCGCTGCGCCTGTTGCTGATCGGTGTGGCCCTCGCGACCGGCTGGGCGGCGGCGATCATGCTCGTGCTCGCGCTGGCGCCGGATGCGAGCCTGCGCGGGATGCTGTTCTGGCTGATGGGCGATCTCGACGGCGCCGAGGCGTTCGCGCCGCCCGCGATCGCGCTGGCGCTGCTGCTCGCTCTGGCGCTCGCTTTCGGCCGCGACTGCAACGTGCTGATGCGCGGAGCCGATGCGGCGCGCACGCTCGGCGTCTCCGTGCATCGGCTGCGTCTCGCCCTCATGCTGCTCGCGTCGGCCGCGACCGCATTCGCGGTCACCACGGTGGGCACCATCGGCTTCGTGGGGCTGATCGTGCCCAATGCCGTTCGCATCGTGGCCGGCAACGATCAGCGCCTGGCGCTCCCGGCCTGTGTGTTGGGCGGCGGTGCGCTGCTCGTCCTGGCCGATACGCTGGCCCGGACGGTTGTCGCCCCCACGCAGCTTCCGGTGGGTGCGGTGATGGCGGTGGCGGGCGTACCGGCTTTTATCTGGCTCGTCGTACGGCGCCCGCAACAGGCATGAATCCGCACGGCATCCAAACGACCGTTGCGCTCGCCATGCACGAACTGCGCGTGCGCGCCGGCGCTCGGATCCTGATCGAGCGTCTGAGCCTGAATATCGGGCGCGGCGAGCGCTGGTGCCTGCTCGGTCCCAATGGCAGCGGCAAGTCCACACTGCTCCATACCCTGGCGGGACTGCGCGCACCCGACGCCGGTTCGTTCGCGCTCTTCGGCACCCCGTGGGCGCAATGGAATCCGCGTGCAGCCGCGCGCGAGCGGGGCTTGCTGCTGCAGGAACATAGCGACGCGTTCAGCGCCGGCGTGCTCGAAACCGTGCTGGTCGGACGCCATCCGCACATCGGCCGCTTCGGCTGGGAAAGCGAGGACGATCTGCGGCGTGCGACCGATGCACTGGCCCGGGTCGATCTGGGCGGGTTCGCCGAGCGCGACGTGCTCACGCTTTCGGGCGGGGAGCGGCAACGCGTTGCGCTGGCGACCCTGTTGGCTCAGGACCCGGAGCTGTTCCTGCTCGACGAGCCGACCGCTCACCTGGATCTCGCGCATCAGGCGGCCATGTTCGAGCACTTGTCATCGCTCGCGCGCGAGAGAGGCCGCACCATCGTGTTCGCAACCCACGATTGCAATCTGGCGGTGCGCTTCGCCACGCACGCGCTGCTGTTGGACGGGCGCGGTGGCGTCGCCTGCGGGGAGGCGCGGGCCGTGCTCGATGCGGATCGGCTGTCGCAGCTGTTCGGCTTTCCGCTGGCATGGGCGCACTCGGCACATGCGTGCGGTTTCGTGCCGCGATGGTGATGATGGCTGTGCGGCGATTGGCCCGGCTGGTCGTGCTGGGTGTGCCGGCGCTTCTCGCGCTTGGCGTGCTGGCGCTTCTCGCGCTTGGCGCGCTGTCGTTGGTCGCGCCAGGTGCGGTGGCCGCCGTCGAAGCGATCGACGACAGCGGTCGAACCGTGCGGCTGGCGCAACCGGCGCGACGCATCGTTGCTCTGGCGCCGCACGTGACCGAGCTGCTGTTCGCAGCGGGCGCGGGCGGCGCGATCGTCGGGGCGGCTGCCTACAGCGACCATCCGCGAGCAGCGCAGTTCATCCCTCGCATCGGCGATGCGCACGCGCTCGACCTGGAGCGGATCGTCGCCTTGCGGCCCGATCTCATCGTGGCGTGGACCAGCGGGAGCCCGCAACGGCAGCTGGCACGATTGCGCGCGCTCGGCCTCGACGTGTTTCAGAACGAGCCGCGCAACCTGGAGGCCATCGCGAACACGATCGAACGCCTGGGCATTCTCGCGGGTAGCTCGGCGGTCGCGCACAAGCGGGCTGCGGACTTTCGCCGCGACCTCGCTCGTATCCGGGCCGCGCATGGCGGTGAACCTCCGGTGCGGGTGTTCTACCAGGTGGCGGATCGACCGTTGGTGACCATCAGCACCGAGCACATCATTGCAGATGCGCTGCGCGTTTGCGGGGCGGTAAACGTGTTCGCCTCGGACCGTCACTGGCTGCCTCGGCCGAGCCGCGAGGCGGTAGTGCTGGCCGATCCGGATGCGATCGTGGCCGCCGCTATCCCGGACGGGGCGGACGCGCTGGCCGGTTGGCGGCGGTGGACGACGCTGCGTGCGGTCGGGTCGGGCCGCCTCTTCACGATCGACCCGAGCTCGCTGCACCGGGCGACCCCACGCATCCTGCAAGGCATCGAGCTTTTGTGCCGGCACATGCGTGCCGCAAGAGCAGCAGGGCCTCGAGATAGCGGGCATCGGTAGCTATTGTGCATTCTGCATTGGCGGCTTGGGGGAGGGGCTTGGGGAAGGTCGGCAAGGATCACCCAGGGATCAGGCAACAATCGCACGAGGATCAGGCAAGGGTCTAGGCGGGGTAGGAACGGCAGGGCAGTCGCCTCGATCTGGTATTCTCCGCCGTACCCGTCCACCTCCGCCGCGAGCTCCCCGGCCGAGGGCAAAGCGCCGCGTTTGCATCTCCGCCCTTGGGCTCGCCTCCATTCATGTCTTCACGCAACGCCAAGCGGCCATTGACCAGGCCGTCCAAGCAGCCATTAACGAGGCCGTCCAAGCGGCCATTGCGCAGGCCCGCCAAGCGCAGCCCCGATGCTCCGCGCGGCCCGGGAGGCCCCAGGGCAAGGGGCCGCCCCGCGGCTTACGAACCGGGCGAAGCCGCCGGCCCGGGTC
>JBOIEI010000785.1:0-5658 GCA_050741055.1 Burkholderiales bacterium
CAGCCACGCCGAGCGCATGGCGGCCAGCGCGGCTCGCAAGCCCGATACGTTGCGCGCCGACGCGGACGAGCCGGAGGCGCGCAAGCGGGCGATCATTGCAGCAGCCTTGCAGCGGGCGCGTACGAAACTCGCCGAGCCGCGCTGAATTTCACCGCGGTCGGAACACCGCAGGACGTGATCGCGCGCCTGAACCGGAGCGGCTCGCCCCTCGCCGCGCCGGCCGTGAAGGCCGCCGGCGTACGGGTCACTGCAACATCCAGGCAGCGCCAGCGCGCCCGACCTACGTCTACGACCAAGGTCGGGCAATGACGCCGACGTGGAATTTCTCCACGACTTTCGCCACAAGCATGTCATCATTACGGCTTTGGGGAGGCCCCGCCGAAATCGGCCCCACGGGGTCGGCACTGTCGCCGTTTCGAACGAAAGCCGCGCTATGAAATTCTCATGCTTCGCGTGCGTCGCCGTCCTGGCCTTGGGCCCGAGTGCGGCTTGCGCGCAAGGCTTCAAGTTCTCCACCGGCGATGACAGCCGCAAGGCCGAGGCCGAAGAGCGCCAGGCCCGGGTTCAGGCGCAGCTCGCAACGCCATGCCTGGACAAGATCAAGAACCAGAAGATCATGGTGGTGATCGGCGAGAACCGCAACGGCATGGTGCTCGCCAAGCAGTCGGCCTACGATCCGCATTTCGAGGCGATCAACCGGCGCTTGCGCGCGCTGGGACTGCGCACCTACACGCCGGAAGAAATCCGCCGCCAGGTCGCGCAGGCCGAAATCGACGCCTTCTTCCGCAACGATCCCGATGCCGCCATCAACGCGTCGCGCCGCCTGGCCGCGCAGTACATCCTGCGCGGGCTCATCGATACCGAGATCTCCCGCAATGCCATCATCAACGTCAACCAGGTTGCGGTGCGGCTCGACTTCGTCCTCACCGGCGCCAACGGACGCATGATCTCGCAAGCAGCCGCAGCCAATGAAAGCTACGCCGGGCGCGATGTGCTCGGCATGGCGCTGACGCTGCTCAACGAACGCGCCGACGAAGTGGTTGCCCAGCTCTACGGCGATTACTGCCGCAGCGCAGGCGTGCGCTGACGACACCGTCCATGACCGCAAGAAGGAGAAACCCATGAATGCTCGAACCACGACGCTGGAGGCTTGCGCGGTTGTTGCAGCGATGCTTCTGGTGCTCGGCACGGGCGGGGCCGCGGCCCAGCCGGTGTTCGGCAATCCCTCGCCCACCGCCGGCAGCGAAACCTCGCAGCAAGCCAATGCCGCGGCCGACCAGGCGATTTACAAGCCGGTGGAATACGTCAACAAGGGCACGCGCGGCCCGGCGCTGGTCGTGATCCCCGGCGAAATCAAGAGCAACAATGCGACGTTTACCCAGAGGTTCCTGCCCAACAACATCGCCGACTACGCCGAGCTGGAGCTCTCGCAGGCCAATTTCGCGGTGCTGGAGCGCTCCAACCTGGGGCCGCTGCTGCGTGAGGTCTCGCTCGCGTACAACCTCGGCGACCCCAACAAGGCGCGCGAAACGATGCAGATCGGGCAGCTCAAGACGACCAAGTGGATCGTCAAGTTCGACATCCTCAAAGCGGAGCAGATCGCCGAGAACAGGCAGGGCTTCGACGGGCGGGCGTTAGGCGGCATCTTTGGCAACCTGATCGGCGGAACGGGTGGCGCGGTCGCCAGAGGCGCCACGGGCTCGGTCCAGACCCAGGATGCGACTGGTGTATGGCTGATCGGCATGCGCTACAAGATCATGGATGCCAATACCACCGAGCAGGTCGCCCAGGGCTACCAGGAGCTCAAGATGGAGGTCGGCGCCACCTCGACCAGCGTCCTGGGGATTTCGCAGAGCGCGAAGGGCGGCGTGGGCCTCGACACCATGGTGCAGCGCCTGGTGCAGACCGCGGTCTACGAGATCGACTCCAAGTACAAGGAGTAGGCGCACCCGCCTCGACACCCGCAGCCGTGTAGGCCTTCGAACGCATGGACAAGCTAGGCAAGTACCTCATCCGCCGCGAGCTCGGCAAGGGCGCGATGGGCATCGTGTACGAGGGCTTCGATCCGCTGATCGAGCGCATCGTCGCCATCAAGACGATTCGTCCCGAGCAGCTCAACAAGAACCAGGCCGCCGAGATCCTCGCACGCTTCAAGCGCGAGGCGCAGGCCGCGGGACGGCTCAACCATCCGCACATCGTCGCGATCTACGACTATGGCGAAGACGCGCCCGCGAGCGGCAGCGAAGCGATCGCCTACATCGCGATGGAATTCATCAAGGGCCGCGAGCTGCGCGACTATTTCGAGGCGAACGAGCGCTTCCCGCTGCCGGCGGTGGAGCGCATCATGGGCCAGATGCTGGATGCGCTCGAGCATGCGCACGCACGCGGCGTGATCCACCGCGACGTGAAGCCCGCCAACATCATTCTGCTCGAGCACGGTGCGGTGAAGGTGGCGGATTTCGGCATCGCCCGGCTCGAAAGCTCGGAGCTCACCCAGGCCGGCGCAGTGCTCGGCACTCCGGCCTACATGTCGCCCGAGCAGTTCCTCGGTCAGCCGGTCGACAAGCGCAGCGACCTCTTCTCCTGCGGCGTCGTGCTGTACCAGTTTCTCACCGGCGAGAAGCCCTTCACCGGCAACGTGACCACCATCATGTACAAGGTGCTCACCGAGGAACCGCTCGCGCCCTCGATGCTGAACACGACCTTGCCGCCGGCCTGGGACGCGGTGGTGCGCAAGGCGATGGCGAAGAAGCCGGCCGAACGCTACCAGAGCGCCGCCGAGTTCGCGGCTGCGATCCGCGACGCCGCCGCAGGCGCCAGCGTGGAGGCGACGCTCGTGCAACCGGCCGCTGCCGGTACGGACGACGCGACCGTAGCCGATTCCACTTCGGAACCGACCCTGCGGATGCAACCGCCCCAAACCCGGCCGGTCGATCGGGACCGTCCGCCCGCGGCGAAAACGCAAGCCCCCAGCGAAGCACCGGCGGCGATACCCTTGCCTTCATCTGCACCGTCACCTTCGCTTTCAACTGCATCTTCGCCTTCATTTGCATCTTCACCTGCGGCCTCGCCGTCGCCTGCCATGCAGATGCCGGCGGCGAGCCACAAGAAACCGATCGGCGCCGGTGCACTGGCCGCGGTGGCGGCTGGCGTCGTCGCCGTGGTTGCCGCAGGCGCCTACCTCGCGTTGACTCCGGGCAAAACGGTCGAGAACAAGCAAGCCTCGGCCGATACGGCAGCGGCAGCGCTTGCGAATACCGCGGTCAAGGCCGAGCCGGCGCCCGTGCCCGCCGCACCCGCCGCCGCGGCGAGCGCCCCACCGATCGATGTGCCGGTGGAGCCGGGCACCATGGTGATCAGCGCGCTCGGCGCGGCGGATCCGCGCGACCCGCGCTTCAACGGCGATCCGGCAGCGGCACAAGCCGAAGCGCGCGCCGATGCCAAGCGCAACCTGATCGACAAGGCGCTAGGCGTTTACATCCAGCCGGCCTCGCTCGATCGCAACTACGCCGTCATCGAGGAGAAGCTGCTGGCCGATCCGGGTGTGTTCATCAAGCGCGTCATCTCCGAGGGCGCACCGCAACTAGGCAAGGACGGATTGGTCACGACCGTTGCGCGCGCGGCAGTGCGGATGCGCGCGGTGCAGAAGTCGCTCAACCAGATGTCCAAGGAAGAGCGCATCGAGTTCATTCGCAATGGCGGCGATCCGAAGATCTCCGTCATGATGGCGATCCGCAATGCCGATACCGCCGAGGCGATGCCGTCTGCGCGCTCGCAGCTCGCCGAGAACATCGTCAAGGAGCGTATCCGCTCCTTCGGCTTCCGAGTCTGGACCCCCGAGGTCGATGCGCCCCCCAGCCCCGAAGCCAGGCAGGCGGACTTCCACATCCAGGGCGAAGTGAAAGTGAAGTTGCTGTCGATGCGCCTACCCGCCTCGGGGCTCACGGTGTCGAAGACGGCGCTCACTTCATGGACGGTCAAGGCAACCGATCGCGCGACCGGCGAGGAAATCTATCTCAACACCGCCTTGCCCAAGGCGCAGAGCTGGGCTTCGGAAGATCAGGCTCTGGTCGAAATCGGCCGGCTGGTCGGCGAAGAGTTCTCCAAGAACTTCTTCCTGCAGCACTTCAGCGCGCCGGAGCAGAAGGTGAGCTTGACTGTCGCGGGCCTGCCCGCCGGTGCGCTCGGCGTCCACACCGCGCAGCAATTGCTGCGCGAGCTTCGCGGCATTCGGCAGGTGCTCGATGCCCAGCCGCTCGCCGAGCCCGGGCGCTACCAGCTGCGGCTCGCCGAGGGCAATCCTTCCGACATCATCGAGAAGGCCGTGCTCGCGCCGCTCAACGCCAAGCTCGGCCAGAGCTGTTTCCTGCTGGCCGGCGCCAGCGGCACGGTGGTGAACGTGAACCTCACCCAGGCGTGTGCGGACGACGCGGTGCGCGCGCGCCTCGAAACCCAGCCGCCCGCGGGATTTCTCGCCACGCCGCGCGGGCCAGGCCATTCGGCGCCCAAACCCGGCAAGCCGACCGCGATCTAGCTCTAGCGAGCCGCCGCCGAACGGGTGAGAGCCCGACCCTTCGCTCTCGGGGATGCATCGGCATGTGGATCGATGCGGCTCGGCCGGCGCGGACCGCCGCGAACGGATGCAGTCTTCATTGCACCAGGAAGTCGACTGTTTCCTCGTTCGAATCGGCGATGCTGTGGCCGAAGCAGATGTAGCCTTGGCCGCGCAACATGACTTCCTCGCGCCGTAGCACCACTTCGTCTTCATCGACGAACGTCACGTAAGTGCCGTTGGTGCTCTGATCGATCAGGAAGAACTTGTCGCGACGCCATTCGACCCGAGCATGCAGGCGCGAGGCCTTGCGGTCGGCCAGAACGATGTGACAGCTCGGGTCGCGGCCGATGGCGACGAACCCGCCGCTTGCCTCGAGCATCAGGTGACGGGCTCCGTGCGTGAGCCGCAGGCGCTGCAGGACGGTCGGTTGCGCCGTGAACGAGGCCGCCATGGTGAGCTCGTCGCTCGCCTGCCACAGCACCTCGCACACTTCGACATCGTCGCCTTTGCCCCGGACTGCAAGCGCGGCGATGTTTCGCGTGCTGGAGCGCAGCAGCGGCGACATCAGCATGACCGTCGCCGCGGTCGTAATGATCTGACTGGCCTTGGCCAGGGATGCCATGCGCGCCGCGGTATTGACCGTGTCGCCGAACACGTCGCCTTGTTCCTGGATCAACGAACCGGCGTGAAAGCCGATGCGAATCGCACGGCTCACGCCGGAAGCGGCGGGCAAGGTCGAAACGGCGAGCTGCATGTCGGTGGCCGCCAGCGAGCCGCGGTCGGCATCGGGAAACACGCACATCAGCTCGTCCCCGATCGTCTTGATCACGCGCCCGCCGCGACGGACGGTCACCGAGCGCATAATGTCCAGGCACTCGTCCACCAGCGTCTTCGCAGCCGCATCGCCGAGCGTCTCGTACAGCATGGTGCTGCCCGATATGTCGGCGAACAAAACGGTTGGCAAAGGAACCGCCAATTCGGTCGCCGCCGTGCTCGGTTCGTTCGGAATGGACATGGCCGTCGATGTCTGCGCCCGCATGATAGCAAATCACCGAGCGTCGGCAGCATACGTTCGAGCCTGCGTGCCGGTTCACGATTCCCCG
>JBOIEI010000786.1:0-14715 GCA_050741055.1 Burkholderiales bacterium
GCTCGTCGGCGATCAGCAGATCGGGCTCGCAGGCAAGCGCCATGGCGATCATCACACGCTGGCGCAATCCGCCCGAGAGCTGGAACGAAAACTCGTGCAGGCGGCGCGCGGAATCCGGCACGCCGACCGAGTCGAGCAGCTCGCGCGCCTTGCCCTGCGCCTCGCGCGTGCCCATGGCAGTGTGCTGCTCGAGCACCTCGATGATTTGCGCACCGATCGAGAGCACCGGGTTGAGCGACAGCATCGGTTCCTGAAAGATCATCCCGATGCGGGCGCCGCGCACCGAGCGCATCTCGGTTTCCGGCAATTGCAGCAGGTCAACGCCGTCGAGGACGACACGCCCGTCCACCACGCGCCCCGCGTCGGGAAGCAGGCGCATGACCGAAAGCGCGGTCATCGATTTGCCGCACCCCGATTCGCCGAGCAATGCAAACGTCTCCCCGGGACGGATGGCGAGGCTCAAGCCGTCGACGGCGCGCACGGGCTCTTCGCCCGCATCGATCCATGTGCAGAGGTTCTCGATCTCCAGCAGCGGTTCGCTCATGCCGCCCTACCTTTCTCGCCCGCCGAACTCACCCTGTCCTCCCGACCAGTGTGCGGCCAAGCCGCAACTTGAAGGGCTTCACGATCGCGACCCGGGGATCGAACGCATCGCGCACCGCATCGGCGAACAGGTTCGCGGCGAGCACGAGCGAGACCATGAAGGCGAAGGCCGCGGCCAGGGACCACCACACCATGGGGTCTCGTGCCATCTCCAGGCGCGCCGCGTTGATCATGGTCCCGTAGCTGATCATCGAAGGGTCGACGCCGACACCGACGTACGACAGCACGGCCTCGGCCAAAACGAGGCTGCTGAACTCCATCACAACCGCGATCAGCACGATGTGCATCACATTAGGCAGGATGTGACGCAGGATGATGTGCAGGTGGCTCACGCCGAACGCCTGCGCCGCCTGGATATAGTCGAGCTCGCGCATCTTCAACGTCTCTCCGCGCAGCAGGCGGCAAAGGCTCGTCCAGCTGGTCACACCGAGGATCGCGCACAGGAACAGCAGGCGCAGATCGGCCCGCTCAGCGCCGGAGGGGAAGAGTTGGGGATGGGTATCGATATACACCTGCATCATGAGCACGGCGGCCGCGATCAGCAGCACGGCCGGAATCGAATTGAGCGTGGTGTAGGCGTACTGGATCACGTCGTCCACCCAGCCCTTGAAATAGCCGGCGGCGATGCCGAGCAGGATGGCGAAGGGCAGCATCACCAGGGTCGTCAAGGTACCGATCACGAGCGCGGTGCGGATACTCTTGAGCGCCTGGTAGAGCACGTCCTCTCCCACCTTGCTGGTTCCCAAAACGTGGTACTTGGCGGCGAGTGCCGCTGCCACGCCGATCAGCACCAGCACGCATGCCAGCGTGATCAGTATCGCCCGCCAGGGCAGTTCGAGCCCGCCGCGTGCCAGTGCGCGCCAGACCTGGTCGATGCTCTGAGCGCGAGCGCGCGCGATGCCTGCGCAGATGAGCATCGCCGCAGCAACCCAGGCAATGAAGCCCCCCGCAGCGCCCGCCAATGCACGCCTCGACACGTCGGCTGCCCATTGCTGCTCCGGTGCCTTCAGGTGCCCGCCGCCGTGGCGCAGCCGAGGATACACGCGGCTTTGACCTCCATCGGGCAGCTCGACCGTCTCACGTGCGTACAGCCGGTAAGCAAGCGGCGCCGAGTAGGTCTTTTCGCTCCGCTCCTGCAGCGTTCGCAGCGCGGCATCCAGTACGCTGGTCACTTCCACCGCGTAGCTCGCTTTGCCGCCGCCGGCGTCATCGAGCCGGGCGCGGAAATGCAGCGAATCGAGCAAACCGAATACGACGAAGAAGGCCAGCACGACGAGCCCCACCATGCCCGGTGCGCTATGGGCCACCCGCCGCCAGGGCTGGCGCAAGTGCTCGTGGCGGCGAACGTAGAGGGCCGCGCCGGCAACCGCGATCACCAGCACATACACCAACGCGTCGGTCCAGAGGATGACGGGGTCGAAAGGCATGAGGACAGGCTTAAGCGAGACGCACCCGTGGATCGACCAGCGTGTAGGAGATGTCGGTGAACAGCAGCCCGACGATGTAGAGCACCGCGCCGAGGAACACCATCGAACGCACGACGGCGAAGTCCTGCGACTGGATCGCATCGATGGTGTAGGAGCCGAGCCCGGGAATGCCGAAGAACGACTCCATCAGCAGGCTCCCAAGAAACAGCATGGGTATCACGACCACCGCCCCGGTGAGGATCGGGATCATGCCGTTCTTGAGGACATGTCGGAACAGCACGACCGATTCACGCAGTCCCTTGGCACGAGCCGTGCGCACGTAGTCCCTGCCCATCTCTTCCAGGAATATCGTGCGATACCAGCGCGCACCCGCGCCGACGCCGCTCACGACGCCGATCGCGACCGGCAGGACGACGAACTTGATGGCATCCGGTCCGCCGGCAAATCCGGAAATGGGCACCAGGTGCCACAGCTTGCTGACGAGGTATTGACCGCCGATGATGTAGAACAGGCCCGAGATCGACATCATCGCGACACAACTCACTACGCCCCAGAAATCGAGGTATGTGGCGCGAAAAAAGGCCATCAGCAGCGCGAAGGTGATATTGGCGGCTATGCCGATGATGAACACCGGCACGGCCAGCGCCAGGCTCGGCCCCATGCGCGTGCGAATCTCGTGTGCAATGTCGCGGCCGTCGTCGGCATTGCCGAAATCGAATGCGAACAGTCGCACCGACTTGTCGTAGAAGATCGTGTCGGTCAACTGGGCGCTTCCTTCGGCTTTCGCGTTCCACAGCAGCGGCTTGTCGTAGCCATTCTGGATTTTCCAGCGCTCGATCGCATCGGGCGTCACGCGCTTCGCGCCGAGTTGCATGCGCGCCATGTCGTCCGGGGTGTTCACGACGAAGAACAGGACGAAGGTGAGGAAATTGACGCCGATGAGAATCGGTATGGCGTAAAGCACGCGACGGATGATGTATCCGCTCACGGCGCAGCCCGCGCGGCCATGCGCTCGCGCCGCCGATAGCCCACCACGGCGGGCGCGGCCAGAACGATGAGCAGGAGCAGCCCAAGCCCGATGGGCCACACGACCGGCTGATTCCATTGTTGGCGCTCGACCGCCCGCAAGGCCGGATCGACGCGCTGGTACTTGAGCCCGTTGCGCGCGATCTGATTCGGCTTTGAATTGAACACCCACTGATGCGCCAAGCTGTAGTCCTTGGGGTGATATCCCCCGGCCCAGGGTGCATCCTCGCGCACGATACGAAGCATCCGGTCGATGATCGCCTGGCGCTCCGGCCCGTTTTCGAGATTCTTCATGCGCTCGAACAGCCGATCGTATTCGGGATTTTGATAGTTCGCCGAGTTCTCGCCTTGCGTCCTGGCACGGCTTTGCGGCCCGTTGAGCAAGAACATGAAGTTCTCGGGATCCGGATAGTCGGCGTTCCAGCCGAGAAAGAACATCTGCGTGTTGCCGCTACGGATCTTTTCCTGGAATCGATTCCAGTCGGTGGCGCGTATCTCGAGGTGGATGTTGAGCTTCGCGAACTGACGCCGGTACCATTCCAGGCGCGAATTGTCGCCGGGACCGCGCGCGACGGTATCGAGCGCAAGCACCAGCGGCTGGCCGGTCTTGCTGTCGCGGCCGTCGGCATACCCGGCCTGCGCCAGCAACGCTCGCGCCACCTCGATGGATTTGCGTTTCGGCTTGCCGTCGACCCAGTCGTAGACCACCGGGTTGATCCCCGCTTCGCCCTCGCGGTAGCCGAACAGGCCCGGCGGTATGGGCCCCATGGCCGGAATCCCGCGGCCGTTGGCGAAGATGCTGATGAACTCCTCGAAGTCGACCGCGATCGAGATCGCCTGCCGCAGCTTGCGGGCGCGATCGCTCAATCCGCCCACCACCGGGTCGAGAAAGTTGAACGCGAGATAGTACGTGCTGGTCGCCACCGACGTGCTGAGCGAGATGCCCTTGGCTTCCATCTCCGGCGTGAGCCGGGCGTGCCCCTCGACGCTGAACTGAACCACCTGGTCGAAGTTGTCGGAAGCGATGCTGGAACGGTCGTAATAGCCTTGCAGGAACTTGTTCCAATACGGAATGCCTTCCTTCTCGCGGCTGAAGACCACCCGATCGATGAAGGGCATGGTCTTGCCGGCGTCGCGCAAAAGGCCCTCGGCTGCGTCGCCCGGCTCGCCTTGCGACGGATAAGGCTCGCCGCGGAAGTTCGGATTGCGCTCGAGAACCATGCGCGCGTTCGGATCGTTTTCGGTGAGCATGTAGGGGCCGGTCCCCACCGGATACCAATCGAACGTGATGTTGCGCCCCTCCTTCATGCCGCGCTGCGCGTAGAACTGGTCGACCTCGTACGGGATCGGCGCGAAGAAAGGCATCGCAAGCCAGTACATCAACTGCGGGTACTTGCCCTTGATGCGGATGCGGTAGGTATAGCGGTCGATCGCGGTGGCGCCGCTCAACTCGTAGGGCCGAAGATCGAGCCAGGGCAACCCTTTGTCGGCGGCTCCGTAGCGTTCGCGATGCGCTGCCACCATCTTGTCGTTGTCCTTGCGCAGCCGCTCGGCCAGGTCTCGCAGGCCTTCGATGTACTCGCTGATATGGCCGAAGATCGGCGAGGTCGCGCGCGGATGGGCGAGGCGCTTGATCTGGTAGATGAAGTCCTCGGCCGTCAATTCCCGCGTCCCGGTGCTCGGAAAGTCGGCAAGCGTATAACGCGAAGCGATCTCCGCTTCGGATAGCGACAGATAGAGAGGCTTGCCGGCCGCGTCCTTGGCGAATGCAGGGTGCGGTTGGAAGCGGATTCCGGGGCGGATGTGGATCTCGAACTCGGAGCGAGCCACCTGCTGCGGCGGACTGTCCGGGCCGATCTCGCGCCCCTGCGCATCGAAATAGCGAACGCTCGGAAGCGCCTCGGCGGTTAGCGGAATCAGCCGGTACGGCCGCTCGAGGTAATGGTATTGCAGCGGCGGCTCGTAGATCTGCTGGATGAAATTCCACTCGTCGGAGGTGTACGACAGCGCCGGGTCCAGCCGCTTGGGCCGTTCGATGAAGGCGGCATAAAGCGTATTGTCCCCGCGCGACGCAGCCGGATACGGATTGTTCCACAGCGTGTCACCGCATGCGGGCAGCCACGCGAGAATAGCCAGAAGCGCGACCATTCGCGAAATCATGGCAACATTGTAGAGCAAGGCCCCAAGGAGGTTTTGCCTCGGAAGGCGTGGCCGCCATCGGCTATAATTTCGGGCAAATTCAGCGCGCTGCGTGTGTGCATTGCAGCGACCGCACACGTTCTCGGGCGCCCAGTTCCCGTTTGCAGGAGACAGGCATGGGATTTCTCGCCGGCAAGCGCTTTCTCGTTACCGGTTTGCTCAGCAGCCGCTCCATCGCCTATGGCATCTCGCGCGCCCTTAAGCGCGAAGGCGCCGCGCTCGCCTTCACCTACCAAGGCGAAGCGATCAAGGACCGCGTCGTCCCGCTGGCCGCCGAGCTCGGTTCGGATTTGGTATTCCCCTGCGACGTGGCAAAGGATGAGGAAATCTCGGCCCTGTTTGCGCAATGCGCACGCCACTGGGACGGGATGGATGGTCTGGTGCACTCGATCGCCTTCGCGCCACGGGAGGCGCTTTCAGGCGACTTCCTCGATGGCTTGTCGCGCGAGTCGTTTCGGATCGCGCAGGAGGTAAGCGCCTACAGCTTTCCGGCACTCGCCAAGGCAGCCATGCCGATGATGGCGGGCCGGAAGGGGGCATTGGTTACGCTGAGCTACCTCGGGGCCGTTCGCAGCGTGCCCAATTACAACGTCATGGGTCTCGCCAAAGCAAGCCTGGAAGCTTCGGTGCGCTATCTCGCCGCCTCCCTCGGCCCAAGAGGCGTGCGGGTCAATGCCATCTCGGCGGGTCCCATCAAGACGCTGGCGGCCGCCGGCATCGGCGGTTTCGGCAAGATACTGAGCCACGTCGCCGAGCACGCACCCTTGCGACGCAATGTCACGATCGACGACATCGGCAACGCCGCCGCGTTTCTGTTGAGCGATCTGGCCGCCGGGGTTACCGGTGAGGTGCTCTACGTCGACGGCGGCTTCAACACGATCGTCGCCGGCATGGGATAGCCGCACGGGGTTGCGGCGACCCGCACAACCCCGCGGAGCGACGTGCCGGCACCGCGTTTCTCCGTTGCAAAGCGCCCCCGCTTGCTTCCTTGCGCAGGCAGCGCCAAGCGCGAGGCGCGGACGCCTACTTCTTCTCGATGAGATCCGGCTTCACCTTGACTTCGACCCGCTGCTTGAGCGCGCTCACGTAGCCGGCCAGCTGCTCCTGGCCGATGAGGCGATTCAACTGCTCGGCAGCCGCCTTGCGCATCTCGGGTTCGATCTGCATCGGCTCGCTCACGCGCAAGATGCGAATCAGCTGATAGCCTCCCTTGGGCCCCTCGGCGCCCCCGTACGCCGGCACGCTGCTCGCATCGACTCGGAAGATTTCCCGCAACACCGGCTCGGACAAGCCTTGCGGATCGGCCCGCCTGACGCCCACGGGCTTACGCCACGTCAAGTCGACGTGTACACCCTTCTCCAGCTTCTCCAGCTTCTCGCGTCCCTCGGCCAGCGCCCGCTTGCGGGCTTCGTCCTCGACGAGGTGCTTGCGAATTTCGTCGCGCACCGTATCGAACGGCTGGGTCGACGCGGGTTTGTGCTCGAGCAGACGCGCGGCGATGAGCGTCCCCGACGCCACCTCCACCACTTCGCTGTTGCGCTTGTTCTGGAGTACCTCCTCGGAGAACACTGCCTTGAGAAACCGCTCGTTGCCGAGCGGCGAACCGGGCGAAGGCGTGCGAGAAATCCAGGGGCTTTCCTGAACCTTGACGCCGAGCGCCTCGGCCGCGGGCGTGAGCGAATCGGATTGCTCGTAGGCGATGTTGTTGAACTTCTCGGCAGCCTCGGCATAGCGCTTCGACGCGCGCGCTTTCTTCAGCTCCGATTCGATCATCGGACGCACTTGCTCGAACGGTTGCGCCGTGCCGCCCCGGATCGCTTCGAGCTTGATCAAGTGATAGCCGAACTCGGTTTCGATCAGGCCGGCGATTTCGCCTTCCTTCATGGCGAAGAGCGCATCTTCAAACGGCTTCTTGGTGGCACCACGGACGAGAAAGCCAAGATCGCCGCCGTTCTCGGACGAACCGGTATCCTGCGAATGCTTGCGTGCGAGCTCGGCGAACTGATCGGGCTGCGCTTTCGCCTGCTTCAGCAGTTCCTCGGCCTTGGCCTTGGCCGCGGCCTTGGCCTCCGCGCTCGCATCGGCAGGCACGGAGACGAGAATGTGCCGGGCCTGACGCTCTTCGGGGGCGGAGAAGCGCGCCGGATTCTGCTCGTAAGCCTGACGAACCTCCTCGGGCGGAATATCGACCTGCGCCGCCAGGTTGTCGAGCGAGAGAACGACATACGCCACGCGCACCTGCTCGGGAATCTGGAATTCGCGCGGGTGGCTGTCGTAGTAGGCTTTGAGCGCCGGCTCGTCGATGCTGATCTGCGCGACGAACGCGGACGGATCGATGGTCGCGAGCGACACTTCTCGCGTCTGCTCGGAGAGCCGGATCATTCGATCCATCACCGCATTGGGCACGAAGCTGCTGTCGCCGAACGCATTGACGAGCGGTTGCAGCAGCAGGTCGCGCCGCACCCGAGCCTCGAAACCGAGCGCGCTCGCATTCTGCGAGCGCAGGTAGGACTCGTATAGATCGTAGGAGAACTGGCCGCCCTCGCGGAAGGCATCCTGCGAGGTGATGAAGTCGTGCAGCCGGCCATCCGTGACCGTTAGGCCGGCGCGCACGGCTTGCGACAGCAGAAGACGCTCGCGAACGAGCTGATCGAGCGCGGCAAAGCGCATTTCCGGCGAATCGAGCACCGCCTGATCGACGGGGACGTTCCCCAGCATGCGCCGCATCGCCTCCTGGCGTTCGCGCAGCGCCTGCTGGTATTCCTGCTGGCCGATGCGGTAATCGCCAATGCGCGCGACCTCTGCGCCGAGCTCGCCACCGCGGAAGTAGCTGTCGACGCCGAAGAAAGCGAACGGCAAAAAGATAAGCGCCAGGATCACCTGGATAAAGCGCTTGTTGTTGTGGACCCAATCGAACATAGGCGTTAGGAAGTCGCGTTCGACATAACAAAATCCGTGATCCTGCATCGGTTCAACGAAGTGAACTGATGAACGAGCGGATTTCGGTGCAGGCTCATGTCGCGAGCGAAGGCGACGTGATGCCGAAACCAAAAACGGCGAACGGACGTTCGCCTTGTGTGAATTGGCGGAGTGGACGGGACTCGAACCCGCGACCCCCGGCGTGACAGGCCGGTATTCTAACCAACTGAACTACCACTCCGTTGTCCGGGGAATCGATCTGGTGGGTGCTGAGAGGGTCGAACTCCCGACATTCGCCTTGTAAGGGCGACGCTCTACCACTGAGCTAAGCACCCGAACCTGGATTCATGCCGGTACGCCGAAGCATCGCTGCCAGCCACTCGCCATCGTTCCTCGGCGAAGCTCGCTAGTTTACCGCGCTCTTCAATTCCTTGCCAGCGCGAAACTTCGGCACCTTGCTTGCGCGTATCTTGATCGCATCGCCGGTGCGCGGATTTCGCCCGGTTCGTGCGGCCCGGCGTCCCACGGAAAAGGTGCCGAATCCCACCAGCGTAACGCTCTGCCCTTTACGCAGCGACGTCGTGATGGCACCGAGCGCGCCGTTGACTGCCCGCTCGGCGGCGGCCTTGGAGATATCGGCAGCCTTGGCGACCGCTTCGACCAGCTCGGCCTTGTTCACGTAGGTCCCCTTTCGTAGCTTTTTGGTCGTAGCCGGCCGGGCGCCGACTCGATGGTGAAACGCGCTTTATAGCAAGCGTGAAAAGTTGATGTCAAGACAACTGCGATGCACGTGCGCGCCGCAGCGCGCAACGTGCATCGCATGGGGATGGATATATCAAGCGAGCGAAGCGCTCAGTGCTTCATCACGGCGTTGTCCTGATCCGATGCCGCAGGAATAGGCGCCACGTCCTTCGACTCGTTCTCCGCGATCGTAGCGGGCACACGCTCGAGCGCGAGCTCGAGCACTTGATCGATCCACCTCACCGGATGGATATCGAGCCGGTTCTTGATGTTGTCCGGAATTTCGGCCAGATCCTTGGTGTTCTCCTCGGGGATCAGCACGGTCTTTATGCCGCCGCGATGCGCGGCGAGCAGCTTCTCCTTCAGTCCCCCGATCGGCAGCACTTCGCCACGCAGCGTGATCTCGCCGGTCATGGCAACGTCCGCGCGCACCGGAATACCGGTGAACACCGACACCAGAGCCGTGCAGATACCGGTACCCGCACTCGGACCGTCCTTGGGCGTCGCACCTTCGGGCAGGTGGATGTGGATGTCATTCTTCTGGTAGAAATCCGGCTCGATGCCGAGCTTGCGCGAGCGGTTGCGCACGACGCTCAAGGCCGCCTGCACCGACTCCTGCATCACTTCGCCGAGCTTGCCGGTGGTGATCGTCTTGCCCTTGCCCGGCATGACGACGGTTTCAATGGTGAGCAGCTCGCCGCCGACCTCGGTCCATGCCAACCCGGTGACCTGCCCGATCTGGTTGTTCTTCTCGGCCTGGCCATAGGTGTAACGGCGCACGCCGAGTTGCTTCTCGAGATTGCGCGACGTGATCGTGACCTTGTCGCCGCGCTCCTGCTTGAGCAGCAGCGATTTCACCACCTTGCGGCAGATCTTGGAGATCTCACGTTCCATCGCGCGCACACCCGCCTCGCGCGTGTAATAGCGCACGATGTCGCGGATCGCGCTCTCCGAAACGGTCAGCTCGGCTTCCTTGAGCCCATGGTTCTTCATCTGCTTGGGCAGCAGGTAGCGCTGTGCGATGTTGACTTTCTCGTCCTCGGTGTAGCCCGAGAGGCGGATCACTTCCATCCGGTCGAGCAGCGCCGGCGGGATGTTGAGCGTGTTCGCCGTCGCAACGAACATTACGTCCGAAAGATCGTATTCGACCTCGACGTAGTGATCGACGAAGGTATGGTTTTGCTCCGGATCGAGCACTTCGAGCAGCGCCGAGGCCGGATCGCCGCGGAAATCCATGCCCATCTTGTCGACCTCGTCGAGCAGGAAGAGCGGATTGCGTACGCCGACTTTCGACATGTTCTGCAGGATCTTGCCCGGCATCGAACCGATGTACGTACGCCGATGGCCGCGGATTTCCGCTTCGTCGCGCACGCCGCCGAGCGACATGCGCACGAACTTGCGATTGGTCGCGCGCGCGATCGATTGGCCGAGAGAGGTCTTGCCCACGCCGGGTGCACCGACCAGGCACAGGATCGGCGCCTTCACCTTGTCCACGCGCTGCTGGACCGCGAGGTACTCGAGAATGCGCTCCTTCACCTTCTCCAGCCCGTAGTGGTCCTTCTCCAGCACGCCCTCGGCAGCCTTGAGATCCTTGCTGATCTTGCTCTTCTTGCGCCACGGCAGCGACACGAGCGCATCGATGTAGTTGCGCACCACGGTCGCCTCGGCCGACATCGGCGACATCAGCCGCAGCTTGCGCAGCTCCGCCTCGGCCTTGACCCGTGCGTCCTTCGGCATGCCGGATTTCTTGATCTTCTTGTCGATCTCGTCGAGGTCCGCGCCTTCCTCCAGCTCGCCCAGCTCCTTCTGAATCGCCTTCACCTGCTCGTTCAGATAGTACTCGCGCTGGCTCTTCTCCATCTGGCGCTTGACGCGCCCGCGGATGCGCTTTTCCACCTGCAGAATGTCGAGCTCGCCCTCGATCAATCCGAGCAGATGCTCGAGGCGCTTGCGCACGTCGAAGATCTCGAGCGCTTCCTGCTTCTGCTCGAGCTTGAGCGGAAGGTGCGCAACGATCGTGTCGGCGAGCCGTCCGGCGTCGTCGATACCCGACAGGGAGGTGAGAATTTCGGGCGGAATCTTCTTGTTGAGCTTCACGTACTGATCGAACTGCGCAAGCATCGCGCGCCGCATCGCCTCCACCTCGGTGCTCTGGGCAGCTTCGAGCGCAACCGGCACGACCGAGGCGGTGAAATGCGTGCGTGCATCGACCACTTCTTGCACCCGGGCGCGCTGAGCGCCTTCCACCAGCACCTTCACGGTGCCGTCGGGGAGCTTCAGCATCTGCAGGATGTTCGCGATGCTGCCGGTGGCGTACAGGTCCTCGGGACCCGGCTCGTCCTTGGCGGCTGACTTCTGCGCGATCAGCATGATGCTCTTGCCCGCCTCCATCGCCGCTTCCAGGGCCTTGATGGATTTCGGCCGGCCGACGAACAGCGGAATGACCATGTGGGGGAAGACCACCACATCACGCAGCGGCAGCAAGGGCAGCACGAGCGGGCTAGTAGGTTCGGTTTCTGGCATGTCAGGCAACCTCGAAAGGAGTCAATAATCTACCTTGGGGCGAGACGAGCACAATCAACCGCACGCACATCGCGCCCGCCGAACGAAACGACGCGCTCGCGCGGCACTACGCCGTGCCGGCGATCTTCGGCTGATCGGCGTAGATCAGTATCGGCCGGACGTCCTCGCCGCCGGCGCCTTCGTCGATGACGACCTTGACCACGTTCTCCATCGAAGGCAGGTCGAACATGGTGTCCAGCAGCGCGTGCTCCAGAATGGAGCGCAGGCCCCGCGCGCCGGTCTTGCGCGCCAGCGCCCGGCGCGAAATCGCGTGCAGCGCCTCGTCGCGAACTTCGAGCTCGACGCCTTCCATCGAAAACATGCGCTGGTATTGCTTGATCAAGGCGTTCTTCGGCTCGGTCAGGATTTGGATCAATGCCCGTTCGTCCAGCTCTTCCAGCGTCGCCACCACTGGCAGGCGGCCGACGAACTCCGGTATGAGCCCGTATTTGATCAGGTCCTCCGGCTGCACTTCCTTCAGAACAGCGCCAATATCCTTGCGGTTGTCGCGACTATGGACTTCAGCGCCGAAGCCGATGCCGCCCTGCTCGGAGCGCGCGCGAATGACGCGTTCCAGTCCGTCGAACGCACCCCCGCAGACGAACAGGATATTGGTCGTATCGACCTGCACGAATTCCTGGTTGGGATGCTTGCGGCCGCCCTGCGGCGGGACCGATGCGATGGTGCCCTCGATGGGCTTCAGCAACGCCTGCTGCACGCCCTCGCCCGACACGTCGCGGGTGATGGACGGGTTGTCCGACTTGCGCGAGATCTTGTCGATCTCGTCGATGTAGACGATCCCGCGTTGCGCCTTGTCCACATCGTAGTCGCACTTCTGCAGCAGCTTCTGGATGATGTTCTCGACGTCCTCGCCGACGTAGCCCGCCTCGGTGAGCGTGGTGGCATCGGCGATCACGAACGGCACGTTGAGCAACCGGGCGAGAGTCTGCGCGAGCAGCGTCTTGCCCGACCCGGTCGGGCCGACCAGCAGGATATTGCTCTTGGCGAGCTCGACGTCGTCGCTCTTCGAGATCGACTTCAATCGCTTGTAATGGTTGTAGACCGCGACCGACAGGATCTTCTTCGCCTGCTCCTGCCCGATCACGTAGTGATCCAGGATGCTGCAGATCTCGTGCGGCACCGGGAGATCGGATTTGGCACCCTTGTTGCCATGCTCGGTCTGGGCCTCTTCGCGGATGATGTCGTTGCACAGCTCGATGCACTCGTCGCAGATGAACACCGACGGACCGGCAATCAGCTTGCGGACCTCATGCTGGCTCTTGCCGCAAAAAGAGCAGTACAGAAGCTTTTCACCGCCGATCTTTTCTGACATGTCCGCGAAATCAACCGTCTTGGTTTGAGGGAATTCCAGTTACCCGTTACGTTAGGCGCCGGCTGGCGATGTGGGTTCCGCAGGCTGCCGGCGAACGTCGCTTCGCCTATTTGCTCAGCGCCTCCGCACGCCGATTCAACACCTTGTCGACCAGGCCGTACTTCACAGCGTCCTCGCCCGCGAGGAAGGTGTCCCGGTCCGTGTCGCGCTCGATCTGCTCGATCTTCTGCCCGGTATGGTGCACGAGGATCTCGTTCAAGCGCTTCTTCAGGTAGAGGATTTCGCGCGCGTGGATCTCGATGTCGGAAGCCTGGCCCTGGAAGCCGCCCATCGGCTGATGGATCATCACGCGCGAGTTCGGCAGGCAGAAGCGCTTGCCCTTCGTGCCGGCCGCAAGCAGCAGCGAGCCCATGCTCGCCGCCTGGCCGATGCACAGCGTGCTCACGTCCGGCTTGACGAACTGCATGGTGTCGTAGATCGCCATGCCCGCCGAAACCGAGCCACCCGGGGAATTGATGTAGAAATAGATATCCTTGTCGGGATTTTCCGACTCCAGGAACAGCAGCTGGGCGACGATCAGATTGGCCGTCACCTCGTTGATCCCACCCACCAGGAACACGACCCGTTCCTTGAGCAGGCGCGAGTAGATATCGTAGGCTCGCTCTCCGCGGCCGCTTTGCTCGATGACCATCGGAACCAGCCCGAGCCCCTGCGGCCCGCTCCAATCCCCAGTTGCCCAGTCCCCAGTTGCGCGCATCGTCATGCGTTGGCTTTCCCCATCAATTGCTCGAGCGCCGTGGGCTTGTCCTCGACCCGGGCTACCGACAAGGCCCAATCGACCACGTTCTGCTCGATTGCGGCCGACTCGAACTCCTGCAACCGCTCCGGTGAGGAATAGTACCACTTCACCACTTCCTGGGGCTGTTCGAAGCTCTTGGCGTGATGCTCCACGGCCGCCAGAACCTGCTCCGGTTTTGCCTGCAGCGATTGCGCCCGCACCACTTCCCCGAGGATGAGTCCCAACCGTACGCGCCGCTCTGCCTGCGACCTCAGTATATCGACCGGCAGCGGCATATCTTTCGTCTTGATGCCGCGGGATTCCAGGTCTCGCTGCGCCGCCTGTGCCAGATTGCGCATTTCCATCTCGACCAGCGATTGCGGCACGTCGAGGGTCGACCGGTCGAGCAGTCCCTGGAACACCTGGTCCTTCAGGCGGGCTCGGATACGGGCTTCCACTTCGCGTTCGACGTTGATGCGCACCTCTGCGCGCATCTTGTCGAGATCGCCATCGGTGATTCCGAGCGCCTTGGCGAATTCGGCGTCGAGCGGCGGCAGCCGTGGCTCTTCGATCGACTTCAACACGACGCTAAAGCGTGCTGTCTTGCCGGCGACGTCCTTACCGTGGTAGTCGGCCGGATAGGTGAGATCGAAGCTGCGGGTCTCGTTCGGAGCCACGCCCAGAACCGCATTTTCGAATTCGGGCAACATGCGACCAGCGCCCAGCACGATCCGGACATCCTTGCCTTCGCCGCCCTGGAAGGGCTGGCCGTCGATCTCGCCGTGGAAATCGATCGTGACCAGATCGTCCTTCTGCGCGGCGCGCTCGACCGGCTGGTAGTTGGCGCGTTGCTTGCGCAAGACCTCGATCGTCTGCTCGACCTCGGCATCGGTTACTGCGAGCGCCGGGCGCTCGATGGTGGCTTCCGCAAGATCACCGAGCTTGATCTCGGGATAGACCTCGAAGGTCGCGCTGTATTCGAACTGGTTGTCGTCCTCGCCGCTGGGGAGCGTCTCGAATTTGGGATAACCTGCGACGCGCAAATTATTGTCGCGCACCGCGTCGCCGAAGATTTTCTGCAGTTTGTCGGCGAGAACTTCCTGGCGGACCTGCGATCCGTATTGCTG
>JBOIEI010000787.1:0-8396 GCA_050741055.1 Burkholderiales bacterium
ATTCGATTCTCGGCCTGCAGGAACTCGATGACCATCAACTGATGGCGGTGGACCCAGCCGGAGACAACCGTCAAGAGAAACGTCAGCAACGGCGGCAGGGGACCCATTACGAAAGTCTACCGCAGCCGCTGGCTGAGTATTTGGACACTACGCCGGCGCACAGATCGCGGATTGGTTCGTCGAGGCGAGCGCCTGACCGCCATCCCGGCTTGCGCCGCAGCGCCGAGCAGGTTCGCCTACCCGACGCGGCTTGAGTCGTTCATTGCGTTTTTTCCAGGCCGGCCTGCCGGATGACGCGCGACCACTTTTCCGCCTCGGCCTTGATGAACGCGGCGAACTGCTCGGGGGTGCTCGCGACGGGCGCCGAGCCCTGCTTCGTGAGCGACTCCTTGAGCCCCGGCGCAAGGAGGTGCTTGCGCACCTCCGCCTGGATGCGCGCTACGGCCTCGCGCGGCATCCCTGCGGGCCCCAGGAGCCCCGTCCAGCCGGTGATGATGACGCTCGGATAGCCGGCTTCGACCATGGTGGGAACGTTTGCAAAGACGGCGTCGCGCTTCTCGCCACAGGTCGCCAGCAGGCGCAGCCGCCCCGTTTCGACGTAGGGCGCGGTGCCCGGCATCGCAGAGAAGAGGAGCGCGACCTGGCCGCTCAAAAGCTCGCTGACCGCCGGGGTCTGCCCTTTGTACGGCACGTGCAGGAGTTTCAGCTTCGCCTCGCTCGCGAAGAGCTCAGCGGCGAGGTGCGTCTGGTTGCCCACGCCGTAGGATCCGTAGGGCAGCTCCTTCGGGCGCGAGCGTGCGAGCGCGACGAGTTCCTTCACCGATTTCGCGGGGAGCGCATTGTTCACGAAGAGGCCGAAGGTGTTGGTGGCCGTCTGGGTGATCGGCGCAAAGTCGCGCAATGTATCGTAAGGAAGCGACTTGTAGACATACGGGTTCATTGTGAGCGCGCTCGGCACCGCGATGAGGATCGTGTAGCCGTCCGGCTTCGACCTCGCCGCCGCTTCCATTCCGATGATGCCGTTGGCGCCGGGGCGGTTTTCGACGATCACCTGCTGGCCCCAGCTCTCTGTCAGCTTTTGACCGATCAGGCGCGCGAGAATGTCCGGACCCGACCCCGCGGCCTGCGCAACGATGAGACGAATGGGGCGGTTGGGATATTCCGGCTCCGCAGCCGCGGCAAGGCAGGCGGGCAGCGAGAGAGCCAGTGCGACGATAGATATCTTCATGGCCATCTCCTGGGGCGCACCGGTGGCGCACTGAACATTTCGGCTCAGGTCTTGGTGAAGCGTGCCACGACCGGGCCGGTACGGCGTGCCCTCGATTTCACCTTCGGCCGGATGACCGGCTTCCAGCGCCCGGCATCGGAGAGCGCCTGCCATTCGGGGGTGAGGTGCAGATTCTCCTGCGCCATGTAATAGAGCGCGCTGTAGACGAGAAAACCTTTCTCGTTGGGCCCGGTGTCCTTGAAGCGTACGACTTCGGTGACGCCGTCGAGCTTCATGATGGTGGGGATGTGATCGTTGTCGTAGATATCGTTGAACTCGACTTCATCCTCGGGCGCGATCTCGAACGTAATCATCATGCAGTACGGCGCCCCGATCTTCGTCGACATATCAGCCATGGTTGCGTATCCCCCTTTGCGTTGAGAGCCTCCTGCGCTACCCGCTTCGCTCAGAGCGAGAAGTCACGGCCGAACTCACCCATGTCACTCTCGGATTCGAGCGCGAACACAGCGTCGTATAATTTGCGCGAGCGTTCCGCGCCCCACACCGGGTTCATTAGGTCGAAAAATTTCCGCTCCACGTCCTCGGGGCGATGCGGATTGCCGGGCTCGCCTTTCATGATCTCGCAGCGACCTTCGAGCGGTTCGCGGCGTCTTCGCCGGCACGAGCACCGCCTGCAAGTCGCCCTCGACGTAACCGGGCACGTCCGCTTCCTGCACGGTCGGCACGGACGGCATCTGCGCTACGCGCTTCTGCCCGGTCGCTGCGAGCACCCGCATCCGGCCGCTCGCGACGTAGCGCGGCACCGCGACCGAAGAGGCATACAGGAGCTGAACCTTGCCGCCGAGCAGCGCCGTGATCGACGGGCCCACGCCCCGGTACGAGTGGGATAGGGAATGATCCAGCGGCTCGGCTTGACGGGGTATTCCTGTGCCCAGACCGGGCACGCAAGCAGTGCGAGGAGCCCCGGAAATCCGGATTTGATCCGCGAGAGCCGTGTGCGCGACATCGCCATTTCTCCCGTTACATGCAAACCCATCGACCTTCGCGAGTTTCACGTCGAGCGGTTCGCATTCGAGCGATCCGTACTCGGTCTCGATCATGTATTCATTATGGCCGCACGTCAATGCTCCGCGTTCAGTCACGTTTTTACGTGAGGCAATAGGTGCACTTCGCCGCCCTGAAAGTCCCACTCGTGCGACGAGTCGAGAAACTGGCCGGAAGTGCTCGCCGGCCCGCGGACGCGATTTCATCGGCACGGAGATTGGCGACGAGTTCGTCGCCGAGAACGCGACTCGGGAAGAAGCTAGAGCGCTGTCCCGCCGGCGAGATCGCGGACGTTTTCGAGCCTGTCGATGGAAAGACAGCTCTCGCGAACGGTGCGCGAGAGCTGATCGCCCCACACCGGGCTCGCGAGCTGGAAGAACTTGCGCTCGAGCTCCTCGGCCGAGTGCTGGTTGCCGCGCTCGCCCTTTGGCACCGATACGCTGCCTTCATACGAGGCTCCGTCCTTCATGACGATCTTCACGCGCGCCGGTATCTCCGTCGGGAAGTTCGCGTTCATCTCCGGTATCTCGATCATCTGCACGCGTGAAGCGAGCTCCATCACTGCCGGATTCTTGAACGCCGCTTCGCCGAAGACGTCGAGATCGTTGCGCCCGTGGACGAGGATGGTAGCCATAGAGAACGGCGTGGAAAAGTGGGTGCCGAACATGCTCGTCGGCTTGGGATTGCCACAGAAGACAAGCATGCGGTAGCCGTAGACCTCGACGTGATCGACGCGCACGGGATCCACGGTGCGCCCGGGTGCTTTCGATATCGCATTGAGCAGCGCATCGATCGCGCAGTGGACGTAGCGCGCGCTCGGGTAGAGCTTGATGTAATTCTCGGTGATGAGCCACCAGTCGCCGAGGCGCGCTGCCGCTTTCTCGGGCTTGAAATCGTCAGCGAGAATCTGTCCGAACGTCACTGACGGCGAATCCTTGGGCGCGGTGAAGCCCGACTGCGCGAGCCGCACCGCCATTTGCCCCGTGAAATTCGCATGACCGGGATAGTAATTACGAACGGTCGTGCCCTCGGTCATGGTGACGCGGTTGCCACCCAGCGGCGTCGAGGCGGCGATGTTGATTGCCTCGCGCATCTCCTTGTGCGTCAGTCCGCTCATGCGCCCGACCGCGACGGTCGAGCCATTTACGCCGAACGTGCCGTGCGTCTGCACGATCACGCGCATGCGGTACGCGCCACCGATGCGACCGGCGACTTCGTATCCCATCACGATTGCGGCGAGCAGATCCTTGCCCGATAGCCCGTGCTCCTGCGCGTGCGCGAGCGCAGCCGGAATCACGTGGATCCCCGGGTGACCGTTGGTATAAAAGTGGCCTTCGTCGAGCTCGTTCCAGACACCAGCCATAGCGTTCAGCATGGCGGCGTCGAGCGGACCCGCGCGCTTTCCCGTGCCGACCACGTTCGCCTGCCCCGGCGACGCTTTGGGCAGATGCCGCGCGACAAGCGAGCGCATCTCGGACTCCTGCATGCCGGAGGCGATCACGGGAAGCGTGTCGCTGAGGATCAGCTTCGCATGCTCGATGACGGCCGGCGGAATATCCTCGTACCGAGTGCCGAGTGCGAAATCGGCGAGCGCATCTATGTAATCTTTCACTGGCGGTTCTCCAGATCGACGGGTTATCTTTTCTCGTTCTCACCGCATTGGTCGCTAAGCGAGAGAAAAGGGTCGGCGTTTGAACTGGCTTCGGCTCTTGTTTACGATCGCCTCATGGACGGCCTGCGCCAGAAAACCTTACCACATTCCCGTTCGACCCCGGGATAGCCGGCCTCCGCCATGGTCGGCATATCCGGCAAACCGGATGAACGCTTCGGTCGGCAACGGCCAGCGCACGGATCTTCCCGGCCTTGTGTGCTGCTCGAAAGCGAGCGGTCCGGCGAACACGGGCCTTCCTGCGTGAGCACCACTTTCCAAACGTCCTCGCCACAATTGCCGCATAATATTCTTCGTCAAAAGCAAAGAAGTCACGGCAAGAGAAATCTATTCGCTGGCGGCTGCCGGGGTGAAGCCGCAGTAGACTGCACGCTGGCCTTGCCGAAGCCGGCGCGCCGGCGTCCGACCGTCGCGGCCCTATCCGGAGACGACATCATGACCTTCCGCCATCACATCTATCGGCGTCTCGGCCAGAACAAGGCGCAATTCCTGCAGCGCGTGCAGTCGGTCGTGCCCGAGGTCGGTTTGCCCGAGGAGCTGCGCGGGGCGATCGGACTGACCGGCAGCAACTCCGCACGCCCTGCGTACCTGCGCCCGGACATCATCGCCAAGATGAGCGAGGGCGCCCGCAGTCCCAAGAACCTCGTCGCCTATATCGAGGAGATTCGCGACGTCGTGAAGGCGGGCTACGGCGACGACTTCGACGCGATTCCGATCAACACCTGCGAGGCCGCGCTGTGGGTCTCGCTCGACACCTTCGCCACGCCGCCGCTCGCCGGGCGCGGCGACAACTACCGCTGCCGCTACGTCGGCTTGTACGAGGCGCATGCCGAGCATCAGCTCGCGTACGGACGACCATTCCCTCCGAAGTACAAGGACTTGTTCGCCGACCGGGCCAACATAGGCGGCGAGCTCGGCGTGCTCGGCCGCCGGCTCGACAACCTCGATGTCGTCATCGTACCGATCGAGGGCGCGCGCTACGAGCCGCACGGCATCAAGCCCTTCATCGTTCCCCTGCTGACCACTGCCAACGCGGCCGGCACCAAGGAGCGGGTGCGCACGGTGATCGAGCGGCACGTCGGGCAGGTGTCGGCGCTGATGACACTCGGATACGATTCGCCCGGTTACGGCTACGGCGAAAAGTCGGACGGCGTCACATCGGACCTCAAGGCGGCGATGGGTTCGCTCGCGCGGGACTTCGACGTGCCGTATATCGTCGACAACGCGCGCGCCATCCCCTTTCTCGGCGCCCATCCGCGCGCGATGCAAGCCGACCTGATGCTGTTCAGCATGGACAAGGTCGCCGGTGCTCCGACGAGCGGCCTGATCGTGGGCCGGCCGCACTACATCATCGCGTTGCAGCGTGCGATTGGATGGCACAGCGAGCGCTTCGGGGGCGGCTCCATGACGTTCGGCAAGGGCGCCTTCGCTTCCCAGGATCCGGGACGCGAAGGGCTGGTGGGGCAACTGGCGGCGCTCGAGTGGTGCCTCGAAAATCAGGCCCTGCTGCGCGAAGGGATCGACCGCTTCTACGAAATCACGCGCGAGGAATGCGCGCCGCTCATCGCCCGTTACGGCAGCGGCATCGTGCTCTCCAAGTCCTACAACGGCGGTGCTGTCGAGATCAACTACGTCGATACCTGGAACGATGGCAAAGTGGGCATCCCGATCTTTTCCTCCGAGGACAAGGCCGCGAGCATGAACTACGTGGTCGCCGGACTGGCCGAGCTCGGCATCCTGCCCTGCGGGCCCGACGAGGGCAATATGGTCATGACCACCGGCCGGGGCCTGGTCGACGAAGGCGGCGCGCTCATCGAGCGCAATGCGCGGCTCGCAGTGCGTGCGCTGGCGCGGTTGCTGATGATCCTCGGGGATCTCGCCGAGGAATTTGCGCAGTAAGTCCGGGGCGTCGCAGCGAACTCGTGTGCGCGGCCGTCACTTCCGCGCCATGATCGCGCTTCGGTGAACGAGGAGGTCAAGATGCGGATTCGCTCGTTGCGCTTGCCACTGGCGCTCGCCGCGTTGTGCTGCATCGGGTCGAGCGCTTTCTCGTGGGCTCAGACCTATCCCGCCAAGCCAGTGCGTTTCATCATCCCCTATGGGGTCGGCGGTGCCGCCGACATCGTCGCGCGCCTCCTCGGCCCGCGACTCAGCGAGCGCCTCGGCCAGCAGGTCATCGTCGACAATCGGCCCGGAGCGGGCGCGATCATCGGAACCGACATCACGGCGAAAGCCCCGCCCGACGGCTACACGATGCTGCTGCTCAATATCGCGTTCGGTGCCAATCCGTCGCTGCACAAGAAACTGCCGTACGATGCGCAACGGGATTTTTCGCCGGTTACGCTGATGACGCTTCTGCCGACCGGGCTCTTCGTTCATCCGAGCCTGCCGGTGCGCACGCCGCAGGAGTTCGTGAAGTTGGCGAAATCGCGTCCCGGTGCGGTCACCTTCGCGACCGCGGGGATCGGCAGCGCGAACCACCTCGCCATGGGATTGTTCCAGGTGACGACCGGCATCGATCTCATTCACGTGCCCTACAAGGGCGGCGGCGCCGTTGCGGCCGAAGTCATGGCCGGACAAGTCGTCTCCATGTTCATTACGCTTCCGCCGGTCATGGCGCACGTCAAGGCGGGCCGCCTGCGCGCGCTCGGCATAGGCAGCGAAAGGCGCAGCGAGGCGTTGCCCGACGTGCCGACGATCGCCGAACAGGGATTCAAGGGATTCAAGTCCTACGAGTGGCAAGGCGTCGCGGTGCCGGCGGGCACGCCGCAGGAGATCGTGCTGCGCCTGCATAAGGAATTCAGCGCCGCGCTTTCGCTGCCGGAGGTGCGCGAGCGGATTGCCGCATTGGGCGGGGAAGTCGTGGCCGGCGGCCCCGACCGGCTGAAGGCGCACATCGCAGCCGAGCTCGCGACCTGGGGGAAGGTGATTCCCCAGCTCAACATCCGCCCGAATTGAGCGGCATCGCATAGGAAAGCGTCAATGACCGGGACGATCGATCGCATCACCGCCGAAGTTATCGGACACCGTTTCACCGCGGCCGCCGACGAGATGATGGCGACGCTGGTGAAGACCGCCTATTCACCCAACATCAAGGAGCGGCGCGACTGCTCGGTGGGTATCTTCGACAGCAGCGGGAACCTCGTCGCCCTGAGCGCGATCGCGGCGATCCATCTGAGTTCGCTGCTGGGTCTCGTGAGCAACATCCGAGCACGCTATCGGCCCGGCGAGCTGCGTCCGGGCGATGTGCTGATCACCAACGATCCATACTCGGGCGGCGGCTCGCACCTGCCGGATCTCACGGTCGCCAGCCCCGTCTTCGTGGACGGGAAGCTCGTCGCGTATGTCGCCAACATCGCCCACCACTCGGACATCGGCGGCAAGGTCGCCGGCAGCGAAAGCGCGGATTGCACCAGCATTTTCCAGGAGGGGCTGCGCGTGCCGCTCGTCAAGCTGGTCGAGCAGGGCACGGTCAGCCAGACCGTGTTCGACTTCGTGCTGCTCAATTCACGCACCCCGCGCGAGCGCGAAGGCGATCTGCGGGCGCAGATCGCGGCCAACACGACCGGCACGCGGCGCGTCGAGGACATCCATGCCCGCTTCGGGACCGCAACCGTGCCGAACGCGATCGCCGCGCTACTCGATTACGCGGAGTCGCGTACCCGCGCCGAGATCGCCCGCTTGCCCGACGGCGCCTACGAAGCCGAGGATTTCCTTGACAACGACGGTGTCGGCGACGCCAGCGTGCGCTTGAAGGTGACGATCAGGATTGACGGCGACCGGATCCATTTCGATTTCACCGGAACCGCGCCGCAGGCGCGCGGCTCGCGCAACATGCCGCTTTCGGCAACGCAATCCACCGTGTTCTATGCCGTCAAGGCGATCACCGATCCGGGGCTGCCGCCGAATTCGGGCTACTTTCGCGCCATCGATCTCACCGTGCCCGAGGGCTGCATTCTGAACTGCCGGTCGCCGGCGGCGGTCGGCGATCGGGTCGCGACCGCCAACGTCCTGGGCGACGTGCTGCTGAGCGCGTTCTCCAAGGCGGCCCCGAAGCGCGTGATGGCCGGATGCGGCCCGCTGCACGGGCTTATCTTCAGCGGCATCGATACGCGGCGCAAGGATTATTTCGTTGACTATGAAACCTACGGCGGCGCCTCCGGCGGGCTCGCCGACCAGGACGGCCGCGATGCGGTGCGCGTCCATGTCTCCGGCGCAGCCAACCTGCCGATCGAATCCGTGGAGCAGGAGTTCGCGCTCACCGTCGATCGCTACGAGCTCATCACCGATTCGGGCGGGCCGGGCGAGTTTCGCGGGGGGCTGGGGACGCGGCGCGACATAACGATGTGGGCGCGGGATGCGCGCCTCGCGGGACGCGGCCTGCGCCAAGTGGAAGGGGCGCGGCCGCTTTTCGGCGGCCGCCGGGGACGCACGGGGCAATTCGTTCTTAAACCC
>JBOIEI010000788.1:0-2588 GCA_050741055.1 Burkholderiales bacterium
ATGCACCCCGATCGACCGCGTGCTGAGAATCGGGCGGGACCCGGAATTTTCCCCGTTCGCGCGCCAACTCTGGGCCGATCCGCGCATATCGCGCCATCATGCCGAGGTCGAGCCATGCGCCGACGGAATCGTCCTGCGCGACCTGGGATCGTCCAATGGCACCTACCTCGGCGACAAGCTCCTGCCGCATCGCGGATCATCGCTCCTGGGCGACGATGTGCAATTGCGCTTCGGCACGAATCTCGCGGTGAAACTGGTCTTCCTCCCGCCCAAGCCGCGCGAATTGACCTAGCCCTGTCTCAACTGCCGGTCCTGCCGGCGGAAGCGGTTTCGCAGCAGCGCAAGCGTGAGCACGCCCGCCACCAGCCCGACATAAACCGTGTAGACGAGCCCCGTTTGTCCGCTCAGCGCGAGCTTCACCGACGGTTCGTCCGCGATCATCTTGGCGGCTGTGAAGGTCAGCACCGCCGCGCCCAGGTAACACTATCTCGGGAAAGCGATCGATCAGCTTCAGCACGAGCTGGCTGCCCCAGATGACGATCGGAATGCTGATGATGAGCCCCAGGATCACGAGCAGGTAGCTGCCGTGAGCGGCGCCCGCGACCGCCAGCACGTTGTCGAGACCCATCATGGCGTCGGCCACCACGATGGTGCCCATGGCGCCCCAGAAGCTGCCGGCCGCCTTGGCGCCATGGCCCTCGGCTGCGGAGGACTCGCCCGGCACCAGCAGCCGGTAGGCGATCCAAAGCAGCACGAGACCGCCGGCGAACATCAACCCCGGGACCGCAAGCAGCCAGACCACGACCACGGTCATGGCCGCGCGCACGCCGATGGCGCCTGCCGTGCCCCAGAGGATCGCGCGCTTGCGCAGCCGATCGGGCAGGTTGCGTGCCGCCAGCGCGATCACGATCGCGTTGTCGCCGGCCAACACGAGGTCGATGACGACGATGGCCGCGAGCGCGGCGAGAAATTCTCCGGAAACGATTTCCATGAAGCGTAAGCCTCCTTGCGTTCGGTTCGCACACGAACCCCGTCCGGCACGCGCATGCATGCCGAACGGGGTCTTGCTCGCAAGGAAGCGACTTCGCTTCGTGCCTACAGGGCCGGGGAGGCGAGTCCCGGGATGACGACCCTGCGGGCGAGCGGCGGCCAGGATGCCGCGGCTCGCTGAGGCTGCGCGCCGAAGACGCGGGGGAAGGGCTGTGCACGCTCCACGTCGAGGGGCTGCCCGTCATGCAGCAATGGTTCATCGCGCATGCGAAAGCGCGTAGCTTGTCGCGGATCGCAAGCGCTTTCCTCGATTACGTGCGCGCCAATGCCGCAGCCGAGGCGTTCGACCAGACGGCCGCTTCCGATGAACTGCCACCGCAAGACGTTGCCGTGAAGCAGCGCCCTATTGCCGTCTCGGGCGAGGCGCTTCCTCGCGAAAGGTGAGATTGGCGATCTGCACCTTCTCCAGCGCCTCGAGTTTTTCCAGGCGCTTGTCGATGATCGCGAGCAGGCGGTTGACCTCCCGCGTCTGCTGCACCAGCCCGTGCAGAACGGGGCCGAGATCGCGGCTCGAAAGCACCTGGTGCGTCTGTTCCTGCAGGCGGCGAATCGACGCGGCGGCTCGAAGCACGAGCACCAGGCTCAGCACCGCGGCCACGGCAATAATTGTTAACAAGATCAGCCCCAGGCCTAGCGCCATCGTGAGCATCGAACGCTCCTCCCCAGTCGACGGATTATAGCGGGGCAGATCGCGCTCCACACCGCGGCGACACGACCCTCGGCGCCTATAATTGCACGATCTGCCGCAAGCCGTACTACCGGACGCAGTAGTGCGCAAGGAGAGTCGCGCATGACCTCATCAGCAACCGTACTCGATACGCCCTCGCCGGTCCTCACCGAGGTGCGCAACGGCATCGCGCGCGTCACGCTCAATCGCCCGCAGCAGTTCAACGCCCTGTCCACGACCGTGCTGGACGCGCTCGAGCCGGCGCTCGATCGGCTGGCCGCCGACCGTGACGTGCGCGTAGTGGTGATCGCGGCCGCCGGGAAGGCTTTCTGTCCCGGTCACGATCTCAAGGAAATGGCCTCCGAGCGCAACCCGGAGTTCGTCGGCGCACTCTTCGCCAAGTGCTGCCGGATCATGCTCGGCCTGACCCGCATGCCGCAGCCGGTGATCGCGCGCGTGCACGGCATTGCGACCGCCGCGGGCTGTCAGCTGGTCGCCGCCTGCGACCTCGCCGTTGCGGCCGCCGACGCCCGCTTCGCCGCGTCCGGAATCAACTACGGCCTGTTCTGCGCCACGCCCGGCGTTCCACTCTCGCGCAACATCGGCCGCAAGCAGGCGCTCGAAATGCTCCTCACGGGCGAGTTCATCGATGCGGAAACGGCGCTGCGCTGGGGCCTTGTCAATCGCGTTGCCCCGGCTGCCGAGCTCGACGCCGCGGTCGATGCGCTCGCGCGGACACTGCTCGCCAAGCCGCCGGTTGCGCTCGCAGAGGGCAAACGCTTCTTCTACCGCCAGCTCGAACAGGGAATGGCGCAGGCCTACGAGGAAGCGGCGGCGCTCATCACCAGTCAGATGCTCGCCGACGAAGCAC
>JBOIEI010000789.1:0-7001 GCA_050741055.1 Burkholderiales bacterium
GTGCGCACACATGTGCGCAGTCGGACCGTGCGCACACATGTGCGCAGTCGCCTGGGTCCTGCTGGCGCTTTTGCTCGCCGGGTCGCTCGCGGGCTGCATGCAGCCAACCGAAGCGCCGCTTCGCATCGGTACCAACGTCTGGATCGGAAGCGAGCCGCTGTACCTGGCGCGCGAGCTGGGCCACCTCGATTCGAAAGCGGTGCAGCTGGTGGAGTACCCGTCGGCGAGCGAAGTATTGCGCGCGTTTCGCAACCAGGCGATCGACGGCATGGTCATCACTCTGGACGAACTGTTCCCGCTGGCCACCGACGGCCTGGACCCGCGCATCATACTGGTGGTGGATGTCTCGCACGGCGCCGACGTGGTGGTCGGAAGGCAGGGCATGGAGAGCATGCGCGACCTCAAGGGCAAGCGGGTCGCGGTGGAAAGCGGCGCGCTCGGCGCGTATGTTCTGAGTCGGGCGCTGGCGTTGAGCGGCATGCTGACCGCCGACGTGGAAATCGTTCATCTCGAATCCAACGAGCAGCCGAACGCGTTCAAGAAAGGCCGTGTCGACGGCGCAGTGACCTTCGATCCCTATCGCAGCCAGTTGCTGGCCGCCGGCGCCACGACGCTGTTCGACAGCACGCGCATCCCCGGCGAGATCGTCGACCTGGTAGCCGTGCGCGCCAAGGTTCTGCAGGAGCAGAAGAAGGCCGTGCAGATGCTGCTGGCGGGTTGGTTCAAGGCGATCGACTACCTCGAGCACAATCCGCAGGATGCCGCCCGGCGCATGGGCGTGCGCCAGCAGACCAGCGGCGAGCAGTTCCTGCAATCGATGCGCGGGTTGCGTATCCCGTCGCGCGAAGACAACCTGAGGATGATCGGGGGCGCGGCGCCGGAGCTCGTGATGAGCGGCGGCAGGCTCATGGATCTGATGCTCGATGCCAAGCTGCTGCGCGCCGGCGTCAGCATCGGCGAGCTGCTCGCGCCGCAACCGCTGATGCAACTGCGCCAGTGACGCTGCGTGTTCCCGCCTCGCTGCGGCTCACGGTCCCTCTGATCGTGTTGGGCTTCGCCGCCGTGCTGAGCGCGATCAACGTGCTCTATCACGTGCCGCGGGCCGAGCAGGCGGTCGAGGACGATGTCTCCAAGCGCGTAGCCCAGGAGATGTCCCGGCTGCAGAGCACGCTGGAGTACCTGCTGCTGAAGGGCGACATCGAGGTGGCCCAGCGCGAGATCGCGGTCCTGGCCCACAATCACGACTACATCGTCGTCGTTCTCACCAACGACGAGAACGAAGTCATCGCGGCGACCCGGCGGGCCTGGCTGGAGCGGCCGATCGCAGACGTCCTGCCCAAGTTCGATCCGGCCGAGGCCGCTGCCGCGATCCGGGAGCGCCGCGGGCGGCTTGCGGTGAACGCCGCCGACAACGCGGTGCACGGCTATGCCGGTATCCTGATGGGCAGCCAGCGCGAGGAGGTCCGGCCTTCGCGGGCGGGCAGCCTGTTCCTCGCCTACGACCTGCTGCGGCCGAAGTCCGAAGCGCGTGCGCAGGTCCTGCAGCAATCGCTCTATTGGGCGGGGTGGGTGACCGCGCTGGCGCTGCTGATGTGGCTCCTGTTCCATTTCCTGCTGACGCGGCGTACGGCCCGCCTGGTGCACGCCGCCGAGCAGCTCGCGGCGGGAAATCTCGCAGCGCGCAGTGGCCTGCAGGGCCGCGACGAGCTGGCGCGCCTGGGCTTGGCGTTCGATGCGATGGCGGTCGAGGTGGCGCAGACGCAAACGCGGCTGCGCCGCGACCTCGAAGCGCGCATCGAGATCCAGCGCGCGCTGGAGGACAGCGAGGAGCAATACCGGTCGATGTTCGACGCGTCCATCGACGGGCTGGTTCTGTGGAACGCGACTGGCCAGATCGTGGACATCAACCCGGCGATGTCGCGCATCTGCGGCTTCGACGAGCCGGCAGCAGCCCATACATCCTCGCGCAGGGTTCTGAACCCGACGTCGCATCCGGACTTGCACCGCGCCGTGATGAGCGGCGAGCCATGGCACGGCGAGATTTCCGACGTGCGCCGCGGCGGCGCGCCCCTGGAGCTGGAGGTGCACGCGGTGCCGATGCACTATCGCGGCAAGCCGCATGTGCTCACCATCGCGCGCGACATCACCGAGAAGAAGAATGCCGCTGCGGAGCTCGTCCGACAGCGCGAGACCCTGCACCAGCGCGAAAAGCTGGCCGCGCTCGGTTCGCTGCTCGCGGGCGTTTCGCACGAGCTCAACAACCCGTTGTCGGTGGTCGTGGCGCGCGCGGTGCTGCTCGAGGAGCAGGGTGCGCCCGGGATCCGGGTCGCCGCGGAACGAATCCGCACCGCGGCCGAGCGCTGTGCGCGCATCGTGCGCACCTTTCTGGCGATGGCGCGCCAGCAGAAGCCCGAGCCGGGCCCGGTGGCGGTCAACGACGTCGTCTCCGCGGCGCTGGACATCACCGGCTATGCGGTGCGCACCAGCGCCATCGACGTGGCGCTCGATCTCGCCGACGACATTCCCTGCATCCTCGCCGACGAAGATCAGCTGCACCAGGTGATGCTCAACCTCATCATCAATGCGCAGCAGGCGCTGCAAGGCTGTCCCTTGCCCCGTAGCATCCGCATTGCAACCCGGTTCGACGCCTCGGCCGCCGGGATCCGGATCACGGTCGCGGACAGCGGCCCCGGCATTCCAGAGTCCCTGCGAGCGCGGATCTTCGAGCCTTACTTCACCACCAAGCCGATCGGTGTCGGAACGGGCGTGGGGCTAGCGGTCAGCGCCGGCATCGTGGAAGCGCACGGGGGCGCCTTGAGCGTCCACTGTCCGCCCGATGGCGGAACCGTGTTCACGATCGCGTTGCCGTTTCGCGCCGCCGATGCAGCCGGTGACGACCCCGTCGGGGCTGCCTGCGCCGAGTCCATCGCGCGCACGGTACTGGTGGTCGACGACGAGGCGGAAGTGCGCGAGGTGCTGCGCGAGATCCTGTCCAGCGCGCAACACCGCGTGGAAACGGCGTCGTCCGGACGCGAAGCGCTACTGCAGCTGGAAGCCCGGCACTACGATGTCGTGCTCACCGATATTCGCATGCCCGATATGGACGGGTTGACGCTGTTCGAGGAGGTCAAGCGGCGCTGGCCCGAGCGCGCGGCGCGGGTGGTGTTCGTCACCGGCGATACGCTCTCCGAGGCGTTGCGCGAGCTGGCCGACTCCGGGCGGTGCGCGATCCTCGAAAAGCCGTTCGCGCCCGGCGACGTGCGCCGCGCCGTCACCGAGGTGGTCACGACCCGCGAGAAGGCTGCTCGCAGCCAGCAGCGCGGATAGGGATTGGGGGTCACGCGCTACAGCGCCATCAGCAGGAACGCAACGCCCGCCACGGAGGCGATGCCGCCGACCGTCTTGAGCGCGAGGGTCGAACGGTGCATGCGATCGGCTTGGCGCGCGAGCGCGAAGCCTGCCAGGGCAATGGCGCACTGGATGACGGTGAAGCCGACGAGATACGCAACGAGCGGCGTCTGCTCGGCGCCGACGATGGATTCGCCGTAGGCATAGCCGTGCACGACGCCAGCCAGCGCAAAGAAGATCGGTCCGAGGATGCGCCCGCGGGCGGGTGCAGCCAACAGCACGGCGAGACCGAGCGTCACCAGGCTAGCCGCGATCCAGAGCTCCGCGTAGGGCAGGGTGGTTTGCTGGACATGCAGCATCGTTCCGGCCAGCGCGGCGATGAGGAAGGCACCGATGCCGAGCACGCGCTGGCCGAAGTAATAGCAGGCGGCCCCCATGGCGAGAACGAACACGAAGTGGTCGAGGCCGATCAGCGGATGCGCGAGGCCGGACAGAAGACCCTCGAACACATTGCCGGGCAGCGCGTTGCCCATCGCATGATGCGCATGCGCAGCTACCGGTTGCAATGCCGCGCAAGCGGCGACAAGAATCGCGGGCGTATGAGAGCGCTTCATTCGTGCTGCCTCCTTGGGTCGTTGCGGGCGTCGATGCGCATGCAGTAAGCTGCTCGGACGCTAGCTTACTACGGAGTGCATGATGAGCTCATCATCCACGGGTGCAGGCACGTCTGGCGCAACGATCGTCGAATACCTCGAAGCCAACGAGCGGCAGAAATCGCGGGCGTATAGCCCCGCCGTGGTGACCCAAGGTGGCCGCACGGTGTGGCTCGCCGGGCAGACCGCGGCGGTCGATCTGGAGGGGCGCGATATCGCGGGCGATTTCGAGGCGCAGGCGCGGACGATATTCGCGCTGATGGATCGCACCTTGCAGCGCGCGGGCGGCAGCCTCGCGAATCTCGTCACCATGACCGTCTTCATCGACGATCCACGCAACGGCGACCGCTTCGTTCAGATCCGCGCTGAATGCTTCCCCGACGGGCGCTATCCCGCAAGCGCCCTCATCACGGTATCGAACTTCGCACGCCCCGGTCTCGTCATCGAGATCCAGGGCGTCGCCGTGATCTGAACCGCTTACTTCCCGTTGTTGAAGAAGTAGTAGTTGGCGGTGTAGTGAACGCGTGCCGACTTCCCGGCCGTGGCCTGCGAGCAGCCGTTCTTCGGCGCCAGCCCGCCCTGCGTGCTCATCCGCTGTATGCTACTCACTTTGCTTAGCGAGCCCTCGGGACCGACGGATCGAGCGGAAAGCAGCAGCCAGGGAATCGCGTCGGCTCGCGGCGCATCCGCGCGCGCCTTGACGCTGGCGACGACCTTGCTGCCATCGGCCAATTCCCAATACGGTCCGGCGTAGTGCCGCCCGACCTTGTTGCCCTTGCGATCGAACAGCTCCGCGTCCGGTGCGATGAAGGTCCACTCGTAGGCACCGGGGCGATTCTTGCTGGCGCGGCATTCGTAGATCTGCACGCCGTTAGCCGGGGTGACGAAAGCAAGCGACTCGTGCGGACCCGGCTTGATCGCATCCGGTACGCTGACCTCGACCTCTAGCGCATCGGTCGTGGCGCAGCCGGCATTCAGCACCAACAACAGCGCAACAGCACTCATACGTTGGTACATGGTCATCTCCTTGAAAGTGAGCCCGGCACGTCGTGGCGAGCTCGTTTGACGACAAAGTGCGGCAGCGCCCGCAAGCGCTGCGCCGCCGCTCGACTACACGAACAACCCGCCGCCGCTCGCCGTGAGCTGGATCTCGATGTCGTCGCCGACCTGGCCGTCGATGATGTCGATGCCAAGCCCGCCCAGCAGCACGTCGTCGCCGTCGCCTCCGGTGAGCACGTCGTTGCCGTCTCCGCCGATGGCGACATCGTCGCCGGCGCCGCCGTTGAGCGTGAGCTGAATGCTGCCCGCGCCCACGCCGCTTGCTTCGATCACGTCGTTGCCGGCGAGCCCGTTGATCACCAGCCGATCGTTTGCAGCTTCGAAACCGGCGATGTTGATCTGGGATGCGAGCCCCAGGACCGTCACCCCGTTCTCATCGCCGATGACCAGGATCACGTCGTCGGCGTTGGTTGCATTGATGACGACCGTGTCGGGCTGCGCGTCACCCGTGCCGTTGCTCGCGGCGAGATCGATGTTCACCTCGGTCACATCGGTGCCCGACATGTCGTTGACGACGATGGTGTCGGCGCCACCGAGGGCGTTGAAGTCGATGCTCTCGACGTCGTCGAGGTCCATGGTCACGTTGGCGATGTTGCGGAAGAACAGCGCCCGACCGCCGTTCGCGGAGAGGGTGATGTTCTCGGCCGCGTTGGAGCCGTTGAAGTGCATCGTATCGAAGCCCGCCTGACCTTCGAGGGTGTCGTTGTCGTCGCCGGGATTCCAGACGAAGCTGTCGTCGCCCGCGCCCATCAGAGCGAGGTCGTCGCCGTCGCCGCCGGTGACGAGATCGTCGCCCTCGGCCCCGAGCAGGACGTCATCGCCGAGCCCGCCGTTCATGCTGAGCTGGATGCCGTCGGCTTCCAGGCTGGTGGCGTCGATCACGTCGTTGCCGCCCAGGCCGTTCAAGGTAAGCCGGTCGTTGGCGACCTCGGCGTGGAAGAGATTGACCGCCGCCTGTAGACCGAAGACGTTGACACCGCCGGCGTCGCCTGCGGCCCCGAAAACATCGTCGCCGTTGGTGCCAGCGACGGTGACGGTGTCGGCCTGACCGTCGCCGCCGCCGTTGGGTCCGCGCAGGTCGAGATCGATGCGGGTCGCATCGGTGCCGCTGACATCGCCGACCACGATATTGTCCGCACCGCCGAGGGCGCGGAACTCGATCTGCTCGACGTCGTTCAAGTCCATCGTCACGTTGGCGACGTTGCGAAAGAAGATCACTCGCCCGCCGTTGGCCACGATGTCGACGTTCTCGCTGGCGCCCGAGCCGAAGAAGCGCATCGTATCGGTACCGTCCTGGCCTTCGATCGTATCGTTGCCGTCGCCCGGATCCCACTGGAACACGTCGTCGCCAGCGCCCATGAGCGCCAGGTCGTTGCCGTTGTCGCCGAAGATGAAGTCCTCGCCGTCGCCGCCGAGAATCACATCGGCGCCCTGGCTGCCCAGGATCGTGTCGTCGCCCGCGCCGCCGTCGAGGGTGAGCTTGATGCCACCGGCCGGCAGCGTGGTGGCCGTGATGGCGTCGTTGCCGCCGAGCGCGTTGATGACCAGCGCGTCGTTGGCGCCTTCGCTGTTGCGGATGTTGATCAGGGCCGACAAGCCCACCACCGCGGCCGAGGTCCCGGCGCCGAACACGTCGACGATGTCGTTGCCGTTGGTGGCGTTGGCAATCACCACATCGGCGGACCCGTCTCCAGAGCTACCGCCGATCGTGCCGGCGAGGTCGACGTTGACCTCGGTGAGGTCGGTGCCGCTCATGTCGTTGACGATCAGCGTGTCGGTGTTGCCGAGCGCGTTGAGGTCGATCGACTCGACACCGTCCAGGTCCATCACGATGTTGCCGAGGTTGCGGGTAAAGCGCAGCCGCTGACCGTTGGCGGATGCCTCGAAGATCTCGTCGTCACCGCTGCCGTTGAACACCATCGTGTCGGTGTTCGCCTGGCC
>JBOIEI010000790.1:0-1987 GCA_050741055.1 Burkholderiales bacterium
TGCGCTCATCGCCGGCGGCGGGGGCGCGATATCGACGCCTGCCAGCTCGCACCTGCTCGCCCGCGTCTCCTCGGCGCGCTACATGCCGCTGGTGTTTTCGATCAAGCAGACGGCGGTACCGGCCGGGCTGCTGCTGGCCGGGATACTCGGGCCGCAGATCACCGAGTGGATGAGCTGGCGCGTCACCATGATCCTGTGCGGCATCGCGTGCCTCGCCTTCCCCTTCATACTGCAGCCGCTGCGATCGCGCTTCGACGACGACCGGATACCCACCCGCACGTTTCAGCTGTCGGATTTCAAGACCACGCTCACCTCGGTGCTCGCCAAGCCGAGCCTGCGCGCGTTGGGGTTCGCGTGTCTCGCGTTCAACGGCATGCAGTCGGTCGTGACCGCGTATTTCGTCGTCTATCTGACCACCATCGGCTACACGCCGGTGGCCGCCGGGTTCCTGTTCTCGATCGCGGTTTCGGTCGCGGTCCCCGGGCGGATCGTCTGGGGCTGGCTCGGCAGCACCCATGTTTCCCCGCGCATGATGATGGCCATGCTCGCGCTCGGCATGGCGGCGAGCGCCGCGCTGCTCGCGCTTTGCGGCCCGGGCTGGCCGACGATCCTGGTCGGGCTGATCGCGTGCGCGCTGAGCGCCACGGCGCTTTCGTGGCACGGCATCCTGCTCGCCGAGACGGCGCGCGGCGCGCCCGAGGATATGCGCGGCGGCGTCACCGGCGGCGTGCTGTCGTTCGGGCAGGTCGGCGCGTTGTCGCTGCCGCTGCTGTATTCGGGGCTGCTCGATCTGACCGGCCACTATGGCATCGGCTTCGTCGCCTGCGGCTTGTCGGCGTTATTCGTCGGCGTGCAGCTGCTGCGGCAGCGCACGGCGGCGAAAGCTTGAGCCGCCGCCCGCGCGCATGCGATTGCGCTGCGTGGCAAAAGTCACGTACCAATTGTAGGCAGCGAGGTATCTTGATGCGATAAGCATCCGATCAACGGCCTTCCCGCCAACGAGAACCCAAGCGGGGCTTCGACCCTGGCGCGCTATACGCAGAGCGGCGGCAGCCTGGGCGGCACGGGCACGGTGACGATCACGGGCCAGGCGACGCTGGGCAATGGCCTGCACACCGGCGCGAGCAGCACGATCCTGAAGGGCACCAGTACGCTGAGCGGTCTGCATCTGGATGCCGGACGCACCCTGAGGAACGAAGGCACGGCGACCGTGACCGGCGGGCTGAACCTCAACTCGACGGCCACCGCGGGGTCGGGGCGCATCGACAACGTGGCCGGCGCATTGATCGACGTGCGCACGTTCAATCTCGCGATCGGTGCGAGCAGCCACTCGGGGGATGCCGCCGATGCCTTCATCGACAACAGCGGCACCTTCCGCAAGAGCACCACAGGCACCTATGCCATCAACGTTCCGTTCTTCAACCGGACCGGCGGGACGATCGACGTCCAGGCCGGCAATTTCGCATTCAATGCGGGCGGCAGCTACAGCGGCGCGGCCACGCTGGCCGCCGGACGGTTCCTGACGCTCGGGGCGGGCACGCATACCGTCAACGCCGGCGCGAGCTTCACCGGCGAGGGCACGCTGGGCCTGAGCGGCGCTGCGACGATCTTCGATCTGGCGGTCGCGACCACGGTGAATAGCGCCTTCGCCATGAGCGGCGGGACGGTCAAGGGCGCCGACTTGACGCTGACGGGCCCGGTCACACTCGGCATTTCATCCTCGCTCGGCGTCATGTCGGGGGCGGCGACAACGCTCCTGCAAGGCGCCAGCAGCGTCGGCGGCGGGGCGAACAATCCCTTCGGCCTCGATGCCGGCCGAGTGCTTCGCAACGAAGGCACGATGACGATCGTGGGCGTCATCAACCTCAACCGCCTCGATGCGACCGGGGCGGGCCGCATCGAGAATGCCGCGAATGCGCTGATCGACGTGCGCACCTTCAACCAGTCGATCGTAGCCACCAGCTTTGCCGGCGATAGCGGTGCCGAT
>JBOIEI010000791.1:0-3668 GCA_050741055.1 Burkholderiales bacterium
GCCGAAGGACTCGGCGAGGCGATGAGCGAAGCGACCGATCGCGCCGTCGAAGTGCTCTCGCGTCAGGTGCTGGCGCGCAGCCTCTGGTCGGAGATGAAGGAAAACGTCGCACGCGCCGCAGCCTCGGACCGCGGATTCTGCCTGCTCGCGAACCGCATCAAGCAACTGGCCGCGAAGGCAGACGGCAAGCTCGAAGTCCACCTCGTGGGGCATTCGGCCGGCTCGTACGTGCTCGGGCGTCTGCTCGGCGAGCTGGGCGTCGATCCGGTGGTGAAGGCGGCGTCGTGCACGCTGTACGCGCCGGCGTGCGACCTGGAATTCGCGCTCACGTACTTCAAGCCTGCCGTCGAGGGCGGCTGCCTGCCGGGCTCGGCATTTCGCGTGCATCTGTTGAGCGACAGGCTCGAGCGCGCCGACAGCATCGGCCCCTACCGCAAGTCCCTGCTGTATCTGGTGAGCCGCGCACTCGAGCGCTGGCACAAGACGCCGTTGCTCGGGCTGGCCATCGCCTGGGATACGAAGTCAGCCGGCGAGGAGCACTGGCACAAGGACACGCTGGAGCACGTCCGGCAGTGGCAGGCGTTCGCCTGGCCCGGCGAAACCAGGCCGGGCGATTTCGCCGAACAAGGCAAGCCTGCCCCGGGCGGCCACCTCGCGGTTCTGAACGCGAGGCAAGTCGACTGCGGGCCACGCAAGATTGCTTCGACCCATAGCTGCTTCGACAACAGCGTCGAGGTCGTCGGGCACACGTTGAAGTGCATCCTCGGCGGCGAGCTGACGGAGAAGATCGACGATCTCGATTTCTGAGCCGACGCTCATGCCTGCATCGGCCGGCAACGCCGACAACCGGGACCAAGGCCCGCTCTCGCTCGGGGAGCGCGTGCGCCGCGAGCAGATCCGCGCGCTCTATGAAGAGCTGCCCTTCTCCGCGCTCGGGATGACGATCGGGGGCTTGATCGTGGTCGCGGGCCTGTGGCAATCGAATACCCCGCGTTCGCTCATGATCCTGTGGCTGGGATTGATCGCCGCCAACCAGAGCTGGCGGCTGCTGCTGTATCGGCAATTCCAGCGCGCCGAATCGGCGGCGCGCAGCACCGAGCTATGGGGACGGCGCTGGGCGCTGGGTGCGCTGTATTCGGGTCTGACGTGGGGATCGAGCGCGCTGTTCATGTTCGATCCGGCCAGCGCGAACTACCAGGCCTATCTGGTGATCTGCCTGGTCGGAGTCACTGCCGGCGCGCTGGCGCTGGTCACCATCGACCTGCGCTCGTTCTTCCTCTTCATCGTCCCTACCTTGTTGCCGATCACGGCGCGGCTGGTGGCCGAAGCCGATCGTATGCATCTCTGGATGGCGGCGGTCTGCGCGCTGGTGCTGTGCGTACTGATCAAGTTCGGCCTGAAGCTCAACCGCGAGCTCGAGCAATCGCTCTACAACCGCTTCTCGCTCGACGACGAACGGCGCCTGGCCGAGCGCGCGCGCCAGCAAGCCGAGGTTGCGACGCAGGCCAAGTCGAAGTTTCTGCAGGCGACCAGTCACGATCTGCGCAACGACGTGCAGGCGATCGGCCTGCTCACCGATCAGCTGGCGCGGGCGAATCACGATCCGAGACAGCACGAGCGCGTGGCCGCCATCGCCGCCTCGGCACGCACGGTGGGGCGGCTCGCCGACGACCTGCTGTCGGTATCGCGTCTGGATGCGGGCGATATCCAGCCGTTCGTGACCGCAGTCGCGCTGCAGCCGCTGTTCGACTCGATCGAGCTGGAGTTCGGCCACCTCGCCGCCCAGCAGGGCATCGCGCTTCGCATCCAACCGACACCGCTCGCCGTGACAACCGATCGCATGCTGCTCGAACGCATCGTGCGCAACCTCGTCAGCAACGCCGTGCGCTATACGCGCTCCGGCGGCAGCGTCGAGATCGGCGCGCACGCCGACGGCGATTCAGTGCGAATCGAAGTGCGCGACACCGGCATCGGGATCGCGCCGCAGGACCAGCAACGCATCTTCGACGAGTTCTATCAGGTGGCGGGCAGCGCAGCCAGCAAAGGGCTGGGCATCGGATTGTCGATCGTGCAGCGCTTCGTCGAGCTGCTCGGCCACCGCTTGACGGTCGAGTCGATGCCCGGCCGCGGCTCCACCTTCGGCATCCACCTGGCGGCGGCCGACGCCCCGGCGCCCGAATCGGTGCACGAGCTGGCGCTGCCCAATCCGCTGCGAGGACGGGTCGCCTTACTGGTGGACGACGATGCGGCGGTCCTGAGCGGCATGGCCGACAAGTTGCGGAGCTGGGAGCTCGAGGTATTCGCGGCCACCGATGCCGACCAGGCGCTGACCGCCCTGGAAGGCGCACGGCGCGTCCCGGCGCTAATCGTCGCGGACTACCAGCTCGGGACCGACGAGAACGGGATCGCGCTGGTGGATCGTATCCGCAGCCGGTTCGCCAACCCGATCCCGGCGCTGCTGGTGACCGGCTACGGCGGCGACGAGCACCGCGCGCCGGCGGCGGCGCGCGGCATTCGCATTCTCGCAAAGCCGGTCAAGCCGGCCCAGCTGCGGCTCGCGCTGGAAGACGCGCTCAAGACCGAGGGCTCGCGCTGGAAGACGCGCTCAGTACCGAGCTGACGCCGACGTAACGGCTATTTGATTGCGCCGAGCCCTGACCGCGCCGATTCCGGCTTTTGACTGCGCCGATTCGGGCTTTTGCCTGTAAATATCGGAGCCGCAGCGCGGTCAGTCGAGCAGCTCCAGCTCGCCGATCAGCTCACCGCGCTGCGAAGAAACGACGAACCCGGCACGCGCGAGCATCTCGCGTTCCGCATCGACCTCGACCTTGGAGTACGCCACCAGGCTCGCCAGCCCCGACCGCCGCGCCCAGCGCACCGCCCGCCCGATACACTGCGCGCAGGCGCCATGCGCCCAATCTCCGGGCCAGGCGGTATACCACAGCTCCGCCCATCCGAGCAGGCGAGAAACCCGGTGCACTTGCGCGGTGGCGATGATCGGTCCCTGCCCGATGCGAGCGGCGACGACCTGGTCGGTGGAGAAGTCGGCCTGGCCGAATGCCGGCACGGTGCACAGCTCGCCGAGCGTGCCCCAGCCGATGCTGGCACGCATTGCGGCGAGGCTGCGGCAGTGGGCCGTCAAGGCATCGCGATCCGAAGCGCCGAGCGTGACCAGATCGTACCCGGCGGAATAGATCAGGCGCGGTCGGTATGTCCCGCCCTCGGTCGATATCATCGGACGCGCGCTCATGGCTGGTAGGCCGCGACCGCGATGCTCGCGCGTTGCGGCGCGATCGAATCAGCCGCCAAGCCCGCCGCCGCCATCCGTTCCACGTCGCCCGGTCCGATGAGATAGATGCCGGTGGCGCACACGGCCCACAATCCGATTGCCGAACCGAGGAAACGCAGCCGTTCGCTGCGCTGCGATTCATCCCGCCTGTCACGTCGCCTGTCACGTCCCCTGAACCTGTATTCCGTGTTCATGTCCGCCTCCTGGTTATCTATTCGACGAGTGCTGCAGCATGGCCTTGCTGCAGGGCGTCATACTGCGGCGACAATTTGGCGGACACCCTTGGACCTACGGGTTACGACCAAGGTCGAAATCGTCTAGACTTCGCGCAAACCAAGATTCGGGGGATGGATGCAGGTTCTCGTGGTCGACGACCACC
>JBOIEI010000792.1:0-5664 GCA_050741055.1 Burkholderiales bacterium
TTCGTCGACCGTAGCCCACACGGCAACCCCCGTGATGGCGAGCACGGTAGCAGTGACCGCGCGCTCGCTGAAGAGGCAGACCGCCCAGGCGACGAAGGGAATCAGCAAGAACGTCAGGGTTCGCGCCAGGTCGGATTGCGCCTCGGCCAGCGCGAACACGATGGCAAAAGTCGCGAGCAGCGCCGCGGCGAAGGCGGACACCTCCGTATACCTCGCACGATCGAGCCCACCGTCGCTGCGCTCAAGATGGCGCAACCAGGCAAGCAGGAAGGGCGCAACCACGATCATGCCGGCGATATCGCCTTGCCACCACGTATACCAGTTGACGAGCCGCACGCCGGCAGGCAGCACGCCGCTCAACGCCAGCGCGGCAGTTCCGATGCTTGCTGCCACCAGGCCGCTCGAGGCGATTATGCCGGCGAAACGGAACGCCGCTTCCGGATGATCGAGCTCCACGTTGCGGCCGATGAAGCGATGCGCGAGCCAGCAGGCACAAAGCGCTTCCAGGGTGTTGCCGGTCGCCATGGCCATGACGGCGAGCCAAGGTGCGCCGTCGCCGGCGTTGGCCAGGAAGGCGGCGAGCCAGATACCCGGCCACAGTCGCACGCCGTAGAGCAGCAGCGCCGCCAGTGCAATTCCGGAAGGCGGCCATACCGGAGTGGAAAAGCCGGGCGCAATGGCGAGCAGCAGCGACAGCTCGGCGCAAGCCAGGTAGAGGACGACCAGCGCCGCGATCGCGGCAGAGAAATGCAGATTCCCGACGCGCCCAGCCGCTGCACCGCCCAGCGAGCTGGACGCATCGACGTCGGAGTCTGGCATTTCGGGTCCCAGCCGATTGTTTGGATGCATTCTAACCGCGTCCGTCGGGCCTGGCTCGATTGCCCCGGCGCCGCGCGTTGTGGTACGGTCGTTCGCTCTCGAACCGATTCGTTCGAGAGCGAGCAGCGCAAGCATTTCACCCGCGCGGGCGACTAGCGCGCTCGATGCGCATATTCACCTGGGAACAAGCGATGGTCGCGACCGATATTCGGTTCGAGAACGAAGATATGCCGATACGATCGACGCGCGCGTGCGTTCGCATGGGCTTCAGGCGATCGGCTAACGGGAACAGGCGATGAAGCGAAATGCCATCGCACTCGCAATCGTGCTTGTCATGCTGGTGAGCGGATGCTCGGGAGGCTGGTGGCCCTTTGCTCGCTCCTCGGGCGGCGAGGGCAATCGCATCCCGGCCGGCGCGATCGAATACGTTTGCGCCGAAGGCAAGCGGCTCATCGTTCGCTTCGATGACGGCGGAAAGTCGGCGTGGGTGTTCTACCCCGATCGCGAATTCCGCCTCGAGCAAAGCGGCTCGCCGGATCGTTACAGCAACGGCGTCACCACCTTGTCGCTGCAAGACGACAACGCCCACCTCGATTCCGAGGGCAGCCGCCAATTCGCGGACTGCAAACGGAAATCTTCCTGAGCGCGGCCTCGGCGCCCGGGACAGCAAGCTCCGCATGTAGGAATCGGCCTACACAGAGGTCAGTGCGCTTCGGACAGCGCCGGCCAAGCAGACCCGCTACCATGTGCCTGTCGTACGCGACGACATTGCGCTCAGGCAAAAACAGCCAAAATAATCAGCGCGTGGTGCTCGTTCCTCGAAAACGAAACTCGGTGCGCCGCCCATGACCATAAGCAAGCTTCGCGCTCTCGCAACGACGCCGGCACACAATCGACGCAAGGCCACCCGCATCGCCTTTCACGCCTCTTTGAAACACGTCCTGCCTCGTCGCGGCCGCAGCGGCGCGAGGCACGACTATCTGTTGCAGCGTGATGACATCGGCATTCGGCTCGCCGACGGCCACGACAACATCGATCAGGTGGGGATGCTGGTCACTCGCATGTACCGTAGGCGCGGATATCTCGTTCCCGTCTCGGAAGCCAGCCCATCGGACTGGATACGCCGAGTCACGCTGGAAGCTTGCTACAAGAACCGCACCGTCGGTACGCTCACCGTCAACCTCGGTAGCCGAGAAGGCCTGCAGGCCGAGGCGCTCTACGGCGAGGAGATCGTCGAATTCCGCCGCGCTGGCGCACGCCCGTGCGAGTTCACGCGTCTCGCGCTCGATGCCGAGGAGTGCAGCAAGGAGGCGCTTGCCTGCCTGTTCCACCTCGGCTATATCTTTGCTTACCGAATCCACCGTGCCAGCGACGTCTTCGTCGAGGTCAACCCACGGCATGCCCTGTTCTATCGCCGCAAGCTCGGATTCGCTCAGATCGGTGCGCAGAAAGTGTGTCCGCGCGTCAATGCGCCGGCGGTCCTGCTGCACAAACGCCTGGACGTCGTCGCTGCCGAGCTGGCGCGGCTCGGAGGGATGCGAACCCCGGAGAACAAGTCGTTCTACGCGCTGGGTCTATCGCCGGCGGAAGAAAGCGGCCTGGTGCGGACCATCGAACACCTGCTGGCCGAATCCGGCCTGGCGCTCGATGCGCGCGCTCAAGGCCGGGACGAGCCGCGGCACGCTATTGCAGATCTAGCGCACAGCGCTTGAGCGCTTCCAGCGGCACGAAGCGCAGCACGTTGGCGTGCGTCGAGGCCAGGATCACCTGCGGCGCCATGTCGGCTTCGAGCGCTTCCACGAAGCGCAGCACGTGCAGGCACCAGCGATCGCCGGGCCTGAGCCCGCGAAAGCGAAACTCGGGGCGCGGCGTGACGAGATCGTTGCCGTGGTTGCGCGAGAACTGCAGAAACGGCTCGGTTACCTTGACGCACACCAGATGCGCAACCCCGGCTTCGCCGTGGGTGGCGCAACAGCCGTCTCGAAAATAGCCCGTCAGCGGCGCGTAGCTGCAGGCGAGCAGCGTGCCGCCGAGGACGTTTTTTTCGCTGTGTGCAGGTTCCGACATCGCACCGATATCCGTTTGGCGCTATTGTACTCGCGCCGTTCTGAACAGGCGGGCCGAAGACGCCCGCCGTGCTGAACAGGCGGGCCGCAGGCGCGTGAGGCGCGCACGCCGTGATGCCTTGTATGATGTCCGGCCGGCTCGCAGAGGCCGAAATGGAAACACGGAGGTATCCGACGATGCTTCTTCCCGTGTCGCTGGTGGGCAGCTACCCGCAGCCCGATTGGCTGATCGACCGCGAACAACTCCGAGCGGGCTCGGTGCCGCGCGTGCGCGCGCAGCAGTTGTGGCGCATTCCGGAGCCCTATCTTGCCGAAGCCCAGCGCGATGCGACGCTGGTGGCGATTCGCAGCCAGGAGGAGGCCGGACTGGACATCGTCACCGACGGCGAGATCCGGCGCGAAAGCTACTTCAACCGCTTCGCCACCGCGCTCGACGGCATCGATCTCGAGAGTCCCGGCACCACCCTGTCGCGCAACGGCCGGCCGATCGCCGTGCCGCGCATCGTGGGCGAGATCCGGCGCCGCCGGCCCGTCGAGGTCGACGACATGGGCTTCCTGCGCGCGCATACGCGCAGGCTCGCGAAGATCACCGTGCCGGGACCGTTCACGCTCACCCAGCTTGCGCAGAACGACTTCTACCCCGACGAGGAAAGCGTGGCGATGGCGTACGCGGATGCCGTCAATGCGGAGATTCGCGACTTGTTCGCGGCCGGCGCCGACATCGTGCAGATGGACGAGCCGTACATGCAGGCGCAGCCGGAAAAGGCGCGGCGTTACGCGGTGAAGGCGATCAACCGAGCGCTCGAAGGCATTTCCGGAACCACGGTGGTGCACATGTGCTTCGGCTATGCCGCAATGGTGCCCGGGGCGAAACCGGATCGCTACGGATTCCTCGAGGAGTTGCGCGACTGCGCCTGCCAGCAGCTCTCGGTCGAGACGGCACAGCCGCGGCTCGATTGCTCGACGCTCGCCGCGCTCGACAACAAGAAGATTCTGCTCGGCGTGATCGATCTGAGCGACGACAATGTCGAATCGGCAGAAACGGTCGCCGGGCGCATCCGGCGCGCGCTACCCTACGTGCCGGCCGCCAACATCATCGTCGCGCCCGACTGCGGCATGAAGTACCTGCCGCGGGAGGTTGCGTTCGGCAAGATGCGCGCGATGGTCGCGGCTGCTGCGATCGTGCGCGGCGAGTTGGAGAAGCGCTAAGGCGAGCGGTTTCGACCATTCCCGCAACCGGACACTAATCGTCAGCCTCAGACCTCTCGCGTAACGCAGATCCGGATATGGACTGCGTTGTGGACTGATTCCGGCACACACTTCAAAGCCACGTTACGGGGACGTCCACTGCGGTCTAGCGGATTCCGTCAAGAGCCACAGTCCTCCAACCCAGCCACATTGCATCCGGCGGATTGCCCATCTTCCCGAACACAGCATAGAGATCCGACTTCGTGCCCGCCGTCCGGACGTCCGGAGCGTCTACGACTCCGATAGAGCTCGCTCTAGCCGCCGCGGCTCACACGGCACAGCAGCGTCTTGAGGTTCGTCTGGTCCGACGCCGGGTCATGCTGCGTATGGTCGGTAAGGAAATTGACCGAGCGCCAGGGATGAAAAGGCTGGCGCTCGCCCCAGCCGATGGGGATGAACACGGCGAACTTGCGTATGCCGGCGTTGACCCAAGCCACCGCTGTTCAAATGGGGCGAGTCCGATTGCCGCATGGATTGCGCCCGCGTCGACCTCAGTTGAACGACGGCGGACACGCCCCCATGTCCTTTTCTTGCCATGACTCCTGTCACCATTCCGGATCTCTTCGATCCCCCCACCGCCCTGCCTCACGGCCTGATCTACCAGCCCGATTTCCTGACGGAGAAGGAGGAAAAGCAACTCCTGAACGAGTTCGCGCACCTGCCGTTCAAGGAGGCGCATTTCCAGCAGTATGTCGCCCGCCGGAGGGTCGTTCGCTACGGCGAGGGCGACTATCCAGCTAGCTATGGCCATCACGCGGAGGATGCGAATCCGCGTCGGCCATTCCCGGACTTTCTCCTGCCGGTTCGCGCGAAGGTCGCGCAATGGCTCGGCATGGATGAACCCCGATTCGTCCATGCGCTCTGCACCGAGTACCAGCCCGGAACGCCGATCGGCTGGCACAGCGACGCGCCGCATTTCGAGGTAATCGTTGGCATCTCGCTTGCAGGAAAGGCCCGGATGCGATTCAGGCCCTATTTAGCTGAGAGCGCCAAGGCGGCGATCGCGATCGAGCTTGCGCCGCGTTCAGCCTACGTCATGCAGGGCGATATTCGCTGGCGCTGGCAGCACCACATCCCCCCGACCAAAGAACTGCGATACTCGATCACTTTCCGCACGCTCCGATCTGATCCGAAGGCGAAGCCGCCTTCTCGATAAGAGAGGTGGCTCGGTTTTTTCGGACACGAAATTGGTTCTGCTTAGGTGGATGAACTGCTCTATCGTAGCGGCAGCGATGCCGGTTTTGAGCAGCAGCAACCATGACGAAACGTTCACGCAGGAACCACTCAGCGAAGTTCAAGGCGCGCATTGCGTTGGAGGCGTTGAAGGGCGATTCGACCCTCGCCGAGCTCGCCTCGCGCCACGGGGTGCACGCCACCCAGATCACCACTTGGCGCAAGCAGCTTCTTGAGCACGCCGGCGAGGTCAACGCCTTGGTCGAAAGCAAGAACGGCAGCGTCATCCGAAAGCAGTTCGGCTACGCCTACATCGCCCAGCTCTTCGCCGGGGGAAATGAACTGCTCTTGCCGAGAC
>JBOIEI010000793.1:0-5478 GCA_050741055.1 Burkholderiales bacterium
TGACTTTGGCAAACTCATCCGGCGTGCTGTTGACGGGCTCCATCGACATCGCCGCGAACTTCTCCTTCAGATCGGGCGTTCGAGAAGCCTTGGTGATGGCGTGGTGCAGGCGCTCGACGATGGGACGCGGCGTGCCTGCCGGCGCGAGCACCCCGAACCATTGCGAGCTCTCGAATCCGGGCAGGGTTTCCGCCACGGGCGCCACTTGCGGCAGCGCCGCCAGGCGCTCGAGACTGGTCACGCCGATCGCGCGGATTTTCCCGCCCTTGACGTGCGGCATCGCGGACGAGACGGTGGAAAAGGTCGTCGAGACCTCACCCGAGATGAGCGCAATGTAGGCAGGCCCGATGCCCTTGTAAATAACCTGCTGCAGCTTGATGCCGGCCGCCTGCTGAAACCGCTCCGAGGTGAGATGCGGATGCGTCCCCGCGCCCGGCGAGCCGTTCATGATCTTGCCGGGATCGGCTTTGGCGAGTGCAATCAGGTCTTTGATGTTCTTGGCCTGCACCGAAGGGTGGACGCTGATGATCTGCGGCACATCGATGACCATGGAGATGGGCGCGAAGTCGCGTACCGCGTCGTACGGCATTTTTGCGAAGATGTGTGGATTGATGGTGAGCGAGGGTTGGATCAGGAGCAACGTGTAGCCGTCCGGCGCCGCCTTCGCAACGATGTCGGTGCCTATGATTCCGCTCGCCCCGGGACGGTTGTCCACCACGAACGTTTGTCCGAGATCGGCACTGAGCTGTTGTGCGATGAGGCGCGCGAGGATGTCGCTCGTGCCGCCCGGCGACGATGCGACGATCAGCCTGACGGGGCGGGCGGGATAGTCCTGCGCCAGCACGCATTGCGCAGTAAGCGATATCGACGCCGCAAGAAGCAGCGCCGGGTTTGCACACGGTTTCATACGCCTCCTCCGGTTCTCGTGGACTGCGTGGTAAGTGTAGCGTGCCGCTGCCGCGAGCAGCGAGGCCATTGCCTCTCGAACAGGTGCAGCACAACCATTCGGCCCCGCCGCCCGTTGCGAACCTCAGGCGGGAACCGGCACGCGGTGCAGCTTCACCGCCATCGCGACCGAACTGTAGTAGCCCAGCAGCGCCAAGACCTCGGCGATGCCGTTGCGGCCGAGCACCCGTTCGGCGCGCTCGAAGACCTCGTCCGGGCCTGCGCCGGGCGCCATCGCGATTCTCGTCAGGTCGTAGACGGTGCGCTCGCGCTCGCTATCGAGCTCGGGTTCCCGACCAGCGCGGATGGCATCGAATACGCTCTGCGGAATCCCGAGCTTGACGCAGGTTTTGGTGTGCACGGTCCAGACGTACTCGCCCTTCCAATGATTGGCGATGATGCAGATGACCAGCTCGACCTCGCGCTCGGACAGCGAGCTCTTCTTGTTGAGGAAGGTGCCGATCGTCTCGAGCGCCGCCGCGAGCCTGGGCGAGTGGATCCAGATCCGGTACGGAGTCAGCAGCCGGCCGCGCCCGGCGACGAGGTCCTTGAACACCTTCGCCTGCTCCGAGGTCAGCTCGTTCTCCGGAATATCCTTGATGCGAATGGGTTCGGGCATCGCTGCGGCCTCCAGGGTTATACCGGGCAAGACGTCGCCATCTTACAATCTTCCATTCCGGCAGCGCACGGTGGCGCGTGGCCGGTCCGATCAACGGCATGGAGCGATGACGACCATGGACTTGGGCATCAAGGACAGGAAAGCGATCGTGTGCGCCGCCAGCAAAGGGCTGGGGAAAGCCTGCGCGATGTCGCTGGCAAGAAACGGCGTCGACCTGGTGATCAATGCGCGCACGGCAGCCGAGCGGGAAGCGACCGCCGCCGAAATCCGCGCGGCGAGCGGACGCAAGGTGACCGCCGTGGCGGCTGACATCACCACGGCGGAGGGTCGCGCCAAAGTGCTCGCGGCGTGCCCCGATCCGGACATTCTCGTAAACAACGCCGGCGGCCCACCGCGAGGCGATTTCCGCGAATGGGGCGAGCAGGATTGGATGAAAGCCGTGAACGGCAACATGATTACGCCCATCATGCTGATCAAGGCCGTGGTCGACGGGATGATCGCGCGCAAGTTCGGACGCATCGTCAACATCACATCCGGCTCCGTCAAGTCGCCGATTCCCGAGCTCGGCATGTCCAACGGCGCTCGCGCAGGTCTCACCGGCTTCGTGGCGGGCCTCGCCCGCCAGGTCGCGCGCCACAACGTCACCATCAACGGCCTGCTGCCGGGACCGTTCCTGACCGACCGGCTGCGCTCGGGCCGGGTCGAGGCGGCGCGCAAGGCGGGCATGCCGGTCGACGAATACATCGCACAGCATTTCAAGACGAGCCCTGCCGGACGCCCTGGCGATCCATTCGAATTCGGCGAGGCCTGCGCTTTTCTCTGCGCCGCATCGTCCGGCTTCATCGTCGGCCAGAATCTGCTGCTCGACGGCGGCGCGTTCAACTCGACGATGGGCTAGCGGGGCCGGAGCCCGCGGCGCGGCGCGCGTCCCAGTTCTTCGGCAGACTGATCTTCCTGCTCGTGGCATAGCCCTGCTTGAAGTTCTGCCGATAGATGCAGGAGCGGTTTCGCAGCGGATCGCCGGCGACCACGACCAGCCACTCGCTTTGCGGCAGCAGCAGCGGAACCAGGCGATCGGGATCGTCGGATACTCGCCAGGCCGGCGGCAGCTCGCCCTTGGCGACCAGGTCCTCCAGCGTCGTTCCCGGTAAATGATGGTCGGCCTGCATCATGCTCCATTCGTAATAGCGTGCCGGCACCCGCGCGTTCTGCTTGATGTAGTCGGAGACGTCCTGCTTCGAGTACCCGGCCTTGGCGAGCAGCGCCGCGATCACCGGCGTGAGCACGAGCACGTGCGTCTCCACGTAGCCGCGCGAGCTCTGGTACGGCTCGATCATCCGCTTGGCCCAATCGACGATGTAATCCAGATGCCGCTGCGGCGCCTCGCCCGCGGTGGTGAACGGATCGCTCGCAGCGCGCACCGAGAGAATCGTGACGACGCTTTCCTGCGCATCGAAGCCGCGGCCGACATGCAGCGGCTTCCAGCCCATTGCCGCGCAGGCGCTCTCGTTTTCGGCAACGACCGTCCTGAAATTCTGACCGAAGGTCGCCATGTCGGTCGATCCGGTGAGAAAGCGCGGAACGTTCCGGGCAAAGAGGCGGTAGAAGCGTCCGACGCTCGTGTTCGCCTGGTTGCCGGGACGTTGGGCGCCTTGACCGCTATCGAACCCGAGCTGCGTGCGGATCGGACCGTTCACGATGATCATCGCTTCCCAGCCTGGAGTGCTGCCGCCGTGCTTGAGCCCGAACTGCGGCTCGGCCATGACCTCCACGATCGCAAGCAGCAGCGGCATGTATTCGGGCCGGCAGCCCGCCATCACGCCGTTGACGGCCACGTTCCACACCGTGGCGGCGGTGAGGCTGGGATGCAGGACGCCCAGTTCCTCGTCCGCCGAACGGTCGGTGAAACGGAGAAATTCTTCCACCTTCGCCAACGTCGGCGGCACGACCGGAAGCCCGTCGCTCCACTGATTGCGCAGGAAGAGCTCGTTCACCTGCTCGAACGTGCCCGAGAAAACGATATCCCTGTCGCCGGGTCCGGTCGCGGATTCCTGCTCAGCCTCCGCAGTCCCTTTGTCGGTCAACTGACGAACGATCTGGTCGACCAGGTGCTCCGCGATGTTCTTGGCGATGGTCGGGCGCTCGTGCGTCGAGATGACGCCCGGGTAGGTTGCAACGCGCAGGTCGACGCCCGCCTGCCTGCCGATCGCCTTGACCGATCTCGTGAATCCTTCGTCGATCGCAATTGTGACGGTCGGCACGCCGGCCAACTCGGCAGCGACACTGGCACGCGAACTCGCGGCCGTGCAGCTGCCTCATCCGGCATTGCCGGAGATGACGAAATCGCATCGATAATCCGCGAGCTTCCCCGGCAGCCCGCGGATCACCTCCGTTTCCTGCGCGCCATAGGTATCGCCGAATTGCTCGTGCGAGACGAACTTCACCGTCGGAAAACGTTTCCGGATCTCCTGCTCGATGACCTCGAAGGTGAACTCACTGTCGAACTTGTGGTTCGACAGCTCGCCGATCGTGGCGCCATCCAGCGTAGCCCGCCGCGCGGTAGGCGTTCTGGTCTTTCGGATCCGCCGGCCCAGCGGATGAACGACTTCATAGTTAGACATGTGTAGGACTCCAACAAACAAAGCAACGAACGGCAATTTCCCGTGCACGGAGGATGAAATGATCGCCCGAATCGGCCGCGGGCGCCAGCGCGAGCAGCAAGCCCGTGGCCGGCTCGAACCGTCACGGGTCGGCCGGTGCGGACAGTGGACATCCGGCGCCATCGGATTTACTGTGCCTTGTAGCCAGCACATCGGAGGAGACAGCGATGGTGACCAGGACGTTGGAGAACGTAACGGTCTCGGATGCCTATCTGGCGCTGATGGCCGACCGCGGCGTCGATTACCTGTTCGGCAGCGCCGGAACCGATTTCGCGCCGATGATCGAGGCGCTTGCCAAGGCCCAGGTGCTGGGGCTGCCGCATCCCAAGCCCGTCACCTGCCCGCACGAGAACACCGCCCAGCACATGGCGATCGGCTACTACCTCGCCACGGGACGGCCGGCACTCACGATGCATCACGTCAACGTAGGGACTGCCAACGCGCTCAACGGTCTGCTGAACGCGTCGCGCGGCCAGGTGCCGATGCTGTTCACCGCGGGGCGTACGCCGATCAACGAGGACACGTTGAAGGGGCACCGCTCGCTCGACATCCACTGGACGCAGGAGATGTTCGACCAGGCAGCGATGACGCGCGAGTCGGTCAAGTGGGACTACGAGCTGAGGAATGCCGAGCAGCTCGAGACCATCGTGGATCGCATGATCACGATTTCGATGTCCGATCCGAAGGGGCCCGTGTATCTTTCGCTGCCACGCGAGATCCTGTCTCTCCATCTCGAGAAGTTCGCCTACACCAGCCCGAGCCGGATGCGCCCTGCGGCACCCTCGGCGCCATCGCCCGAGGCGCTGGAGGAGGCGGCCTCGATTCTTGCCAAGGCACAGCATCCCGTCATCATCAGCAACTGGGCCGGCCGCAATCCCGAAGTCATGCCTGCGCTGACGGCGCTCGCGGAGCGCTACGCCATCCCCGTGGTCGAATACCGCAACCGCTATATCGCCATTCCGACGCACCATCCGATGATGGCCGGTGGAAATCCCGATCCGTTCGTCAGAGCCGCCGACGCCATCCTGGTGCTCGACACGGCGGTGCCATGGCAGCCGTCGAAAGTCCGCCCGTCGGCAGACTGCAAGGTGATCCACATGGCGCCGGACCCGTTGTACACCTATGTGCCCGTGCGCGGATTCCCGGCGGACCTGTCGCTCGCGTGCGCGAGCGACATCGGGCTGCGCCTGCTCGACGGTGCCATGGCCGAGCCCGGGAAGGCCAATGCCACCCGCATCGCGAAGCGTCGCGAGG
>JBOIEI010000794.1:0-5427 GCA_050741055.1 Burkholderiales bacterium
CGCACGAGCTGCGCACGCCGCTCAACAGCGTCCTGGTCTTAGGCCAACAGCTCAGTGAGAACCCTGACGGCAATCTGACTGACAAGCAGGTCGAGTTCGCCCGTACCATTCACGGCGCGGGGACGGATTTGTTGAACCTGATCAGCGACATCCTCGACCTGTCCAAGATCGAATCCGGCACGGTCACGGTCGAGTGCGAGGAGATCACGTTCCCCCACCTGCTCGATCTCGTGCAGCGCAACTTCGGCCACGTCGCCGATGCGCGCCGGCTCGCATTCAATATCGACTTCGACGCCACACTCGGCGCCGCCATCACCACCGACCCGAAGCGCCTGCTGCAGGTGCTGAAGAATCTGCTGTCGAACGCCTTCAAGTTCACCGAGCAAGGCGGTGTCCGCCTGGAGGTCGCGCCCGCCAAGGGCGGCTGGACGCCCACGCACCCGATCCTGAGCGCCGCCGATCAGGTGGTGCGCGTCACCGTGGCCGACACCGGCGTCGGGATTCCGCCGGAGAAGCAGCGGATCATCTTCGAAGCCTTCCAGCAGGCCGATGCGGGCACTTCGCGCAAATACGGCGGCACGGGCCTGGGACTTGCCATCAGCCGCGAGCTCGCGAACCTGCTGGGCGGGGAGATCAAGCTGCAAAGCACACCGGGCGTGGGCAGCGTTTTCACGCTCTTCCTGCCGCTGCGCTACGCCGGTTCGGCCAGCGGCGGTTTCAGCGCGCGCAACGAGGACGAGCGCCTGGCGTTCTCGCAGCCGATCGCGCTGCCGCATCTGCCCGCGGCCGCGGCCGAGATCGTGCCCGACGATCGCGACGAGATCGAGCCGGGCGATCTCACGCTGCTGATCGTCGAGGACGACCCGCATTACGCGCAGGTGCTGCTGTCGCTCGCACGCGACCAGGGCTTCAAGGGCCTGGTCGCCATGCGCGGCGCCGAAGCGCTGTCGCTCGCGCGCAAGTACAAGCCGACCGCGCTTTCGCTCGACATCGCGCTGCCCGACATGCTCGGCTGGACCGTACTGAGCCAGCTGAAGCAGGATCCCGCGACGCGCCACATCCCGGTGCAGATCGTGACCGTCGAGGAGGAGCGCCAGCACGGCCTGGAGCGCGGCGCTTTTGCCTATCTCAACAAGCCGCTCACGACCGAGGGGCTCGAGGTCGCGCTCGACCGGATGAAGAAATTCGTCGCCACCCGCACCCGGCGCCTGCTCGTGATCGAGGACGACCCGGCCGAGCGGCTGAGCATCAGCGAGCTCATCCGTCACGACGATGTCGAGATCGTCGCAGTCGCGACCGGGGCCGAGGCGCTCGCCACGCTGCGCTCGAGTCGCTTCGACTGCGCGGTGTTGGATCTGCGCCTGCCCGATATCTCCGGGTTCGAGCTGCTGGGTCAGATTCAGAAAGATCCGCTGTTGCGCGACGTGCCGATCGTCGTCTTCACCGGCCGCAGCCTCAGCGCGGACGAAGAGCGCACGCTGCGCAAGATGGCGAAGAGCATCGTGCTGAAGGGCGTGCAGTCGCCGGAGCGGCTGCTGGACGAAACGGCGCTCTTCCTGCATCGCGTGATCCCGGATCTGCCGGCGTCGAAGCGGCGCATGATCGAGACGCTCACGCAGAGCGACGAACCGCTCATCGGCAAGAAAGTGCTGGTGGTCGACGACGACGTGCGCAACATCTTCGCGCTCACGAGCCTGCTCGAGCGCCATCGCATGCAGACGGTCACCGCCGCCTCGGGCGCCGAGGCGATCGAGATCATGCAGCGCACGCCGAACATCTCGCTCGCCCTTATGGATATCATGATGCCCGAGATGGACGGCTACGAAACCATGCGCCGCATCCGCAAGAACCGCCAGTTCAACATGCTGCCGATCATTGCGCTCACGGCCAAGGCGATGAAGGGCGACCGCGAGAAGTGCCTCGAAGCGGGCGCCTCCGATTACATCGCCAAGCCGGTGAACTCCGAGCAGCTGCTGTCGCTGCTGCGCACCTGGCTGCACCGGTAGCAAGCGCCCCATGAACATGGCCGCGCCGGACAAGGTCAACCTGCTGCTGGTCGATGACCAGCCGTCACGGCTCTTGAGCTACGACGCCATCCTGGCCGGGCTCGGCCACAACCTCGTGCATGCCCGCTCGGGCGAGGAGGCGCTGCAGCGCCTGATGGAGCTCGACTTCGCCGCCATTCTGCTCGACATCAACATGCCGGGCATGGACGGGTTCGAGACCGCGGCGCTGATCCACCAGCATCCGCGCTTCGAGAAAACGCCCATCATTTTCGTCACCGCGGTGCACGTAACCGATCTCGACCGGCTGAGGGGATATACGCTCGGCGCGGTCGATTACGTCTACGTGCCGGTGATTCCGGAGATCCTGCGCGGCAAGGTGCAGGTGCTGGTCGAGCTGTATCGGCACCGGCGCGAGCTCGAGCGGGTAAACCAGAAGCTCGCGCGCTCCAACACCGAGCTGGCGCAGGCCAACGTCGCGCTGGAGGCGGAGAAGACGCGCGAGCTGGAAGCGCTCAATGCCTCGCTCGCTGCGGCCAACCAGGAGCTCGAGCGCACCAACCGCAGTCTGCAGAAGGAGATTGCAGAGCGCATCCGTGCACAATCCGCGCTGGAGGATGCGGACCGGCGCAAGGACGACTTCCTCGCCATGCTCTCGCACGAGCTGCGCAATCCGCTCGCCGCCATGCAGGGGGCGATCGAGCTGATGCAGCGCAAGCCCATCGAGGATCCTCAGCTCGCATGGGCACGCGCGGTGCTCGCACGCCAGAACCAGCATCTGAGCCGCCTGATCGAGGACCTGCTCGATGTCTCGCGCATCACGCGCGGCGTTCTCGCGCTGAAAAAGGTACCGGTCGATCTGCGCGAGATGCTGGAGCACGCGCTGGAAGCGGTACGACCGATGATCGCCGCGCAGCAGCATGCGCTGTCGGTGAAAATGCCGGGCGCTCCGGTGCCGGTGCTGGGCGATCCCGTGCGGCTCACGCAGGTGGTGAGCAATCTGCTCAGCAACGCCGCCAAGTACACCGAGGCCGAAGGACGTATTTCGCTCACGCTCGCCATCACCGGCGCAGGCGACAATGCGCAAGCCGTGATCGCGGTCGAGGACAATGGCTGCGGCATCGATGCGGCTGCCCTGCCGCGGCTGTTCGAGCCCTCCACGCACGCCGAACGCTTGAGCCGTGGCGCACACGGGGGCTTGGGCATCGGCCTGGTGGTCGTACGCGGCCTGGCGGAGATGCACGGCGGCCGGGTCGAGGCCTTCAGCGAAGGCAGCGGCCGCGGCAGCCGCTTCACGGTTCGTCTGCCCGTGCTGCAGGCAGCAGCCGCTGCCGGCGCAGTGACCGAGCCCGCGCCAGTGCGAGCGGCGTGCGGCAACGGCGCCCTCAGGATCCTGGTCGTGGACGACAACGAAGACTCGGCCGAGAGCATGTCGATGCTGCTGCAATGCGATGGGCACGACACCGACACCGCCTATTCCGGCGAGACGGCCTTGCGCCTGGCGTGCAGCCTCAGGCCCGACGTGGTCCTGCTCGATATCGGCATGCCCGGCATGCTCGGCTACGAGGTCGCTCGGAGGCTGCGCAGTCTCGATGAAACGGGGAAGGCCATGCTGATCGCCGTAACCGGGTATGGACGCGAATCCGACGTGGCCAAGGCAATCGCCGCGGGCTTCGATCATCACCTGGTGAAACCGGTCGATTTCGACAAGCTGCGTTCGTTGCTCGCCACGCGACAGGGGAGCCTGCAGTCAGGGTGAGCGCAGCATCGGCCAGCGCGTCTGCGCGCTCGCAATTTCCGGCGGGGCTGCACGCTGCCTACCGGGCCGACGAATCGCAGTGCGTGCGCGCGCTTCTGGCCGAGGCCGATATCGATCCGGGCCAACGCGCCCGCATCCGCGACCGCGCCATCGCCCTGGTCAGCCGCATGCGCGCCGAGCGCCCCGTATTCGGCAGCCTCGACCAGATGCTGCAAGAGTTCGACCTCTCCAGCAACGAGGGCGTGCTGCTCCTGTGCCTCGCCGAGGCACTGCTGCGGGTGCCGGACGCCGACACCATCGACGAGCTGATCAGCGACAAGCTCGGCAACGCCGACTGGGAAAGGCATATCAGCCCGGGGAAGCCCTTGTTCGTCAACGCCGCCACTTGGATGTTGATGTTGACCGGAGCCGTGGTTCAGGAAAAAGGGGCCAGGCTCGAATTTCCAGCCTCGCAGCAAAAAAAGGAGCCAGGCTCGAATTCCCAGCCACGCGAAGACGACCCCGGCGAGCGTTCGAGCCAGATCGAGCGCATGCTTTCGCGTCTCGGCCGTCCGGTAGTGCGACGGGCGGTGCTGCATGCCATGCGCATTCTCGGCCGCCAGTTCATCCTCGGTCGCACCATCGAGGAGGCGCTGCGGGAGGCCGCAACAGACGAGCACGCCCGCTATCGACATTCCTTCGACATGCTGGGCGAGTCGGCGCGCGGAGCTTCGGATGCGAAGCGCTACTTCGATGCCTATGCCGGCGCCATCGGCAGCATCGCCCGTGCGGGCCTGGGCGGCGATCCAATCACCGCGCCCGGCATCTCGGTGAAGCTCTCGGCGCTGCATCCGCGCTACGAGTATGCGCAGTGCGAACGGGTTCTGCACGAGCTCGTGCCTCGCCTCACCGAGCTGGCGCAGCTTGCCCGCGCGGCCGGCATCGGGCTCACGGTGGATGCGGAGGAAGCCGATCGGCTGGAGCTTTCTCTGCAAGTTTTTTCGGCTGCATGGCGCGATGCGGCACTCGACGGTTGGGAGGGCCTGGGGCTGGCGGTGCAGGCCTATCAGAAGCGCGCGCCGCATGTCATCGCGTGGCTGGCCGAGACCGCGCGCGAACGCGACCGTCGCATCCCGGTGCGGCTGGTCAAGGGCGCGTATTGGGACAGCGAGATCAAGCGCGCGCAGGAGCGCGGCCTCGACGGCTATCCGGTCTATACCCGCAAGGTTTCTACCGATTTGAGCTACCTGGTGTGCGCGCGCCGGATGCTCGCTGCGGGCACTGCGCTTTACCCGCAATTCGCAACCCACAACGCGCATACGGTCGCCGCGGTGATTGAATTCGCCGGAGCGCGGCGCGACTTCGAATTCCAGCGCCTGCACGGCATGGGGGAAACGCTCTACCGGCAGATCGTCGATGCGCAGGGCGAGCCCGGTTATGCCTGCCGCATTTATGCTCCGGTCGGCACGCACGAGGACCTGCTGGCATACCTGGTCCGTCGGCTGCTGGAGAACGGCGCGAATACGTCCTTCGTCAATCGCATTGCCGATGCGCAGCGGCCCGCCGCCGAAGTGATCGCCGATCCGCTCGAGATCGTTCCTGCACTGCTCTCTCCTCTCCCTCCGGCAGAGGATCCAGGAACGATTGACTCCCCTCTCCCTCCGGGAGAGGGGCCGGGGGTGAGGG
>JBOIEI010000795.1:0-8163 GCA_050741055.1 Burkholderiales bacterium
TGATGGTCGACGTGCCGTTCGCCCGCGTGGAACAGGTGCACGAGCTGGTGGCGAGCCACCATCCGGAGGCCGAGTGGGGCGGGGTCGCGCCGCAGATTCCTGCGTTTCCCTAGGCGGCGGAAGGGAAACGACCCGTCCTCACGGTTCACGCGTTCTGCCTGCCTTCGCAGCGAACGCGCGCCTCGAGCTCAGGCCGGCCCCATCCCGTGGGCGTAGACCTTGTTGTAGTCGCGCGCGGGCGGCTTGCGCTGCGCGCGGCTGGCGGCGAAGTCGAGCATCCGCTCGATGCCACGCAAGGCCTTGCGGCCGGCTTCGGGCTCGACGTGGATCTCGTTGCTGCCGGTCTCCAGCACCTGCACCAGGTTTTGCAACCCGTTCATCGCCATCCACGGGCAATGCGCGCAGCTCTTGCACGTTGCACCGTTGCCCGCCGTGGGCGCCTCGATGAAGCGCTTTCCGGGTGAGAGCTTGCGCATCTGGTGGATGATGCCGCCGTCGGTTGCGACGATGAACTCCTCGCCTGCGAGCGCCTGGGTCGCGCGGATCAGCTGACCGGTCGACCCGACCACGTGCGCGAGCCGGATCACGGACTCGGGCGATTCGGGGTGCACCAGAATCTTCGCCTGCGGGTTGCTCGCGATCAGCGCTTCCAGCTCGGTGGCCTTGAATTCGTCGTGCACGACGCAGGCCCCTTGCCAGATCAGCATGTCCGCCCCGGTCTCACGCTGGATGTAGTTGCCCAGGTGCCGGTCCGGCGCCCAGAGAATCGTCTCTCCGCGCGCGTGCAGCTCGCGCACGATTTCCAGGCCGATGGCCGAGGTGACAACCCAGTCGGCCCGCGCCTTGACCTCGACGCTGGTGTTGGCATAGACCACGACCGTGCGATCGGGATGGGCATCGCAGAACGGCGCGAACTCTTCGGCCGGGCAGGCGAGATCGAGCGAGCAGGTCGCTTCCAGATCCGGCATCAGCACGCGCTTTTCCGGATTCAGAATCTTGGCTGTTTCGCCCATGAAGCGCACGCCGCAGATGACCAGGGCGGCGGAACGCTGCTCATGCCCGAAGCGGGCCATCTCCAGCGAATCGGCCACGCAGCCGCCCGTCTCCTGCGCCAAGTCCTGCAGATCGGGATGGACGTAGTAATGCGCTAGCAGGGTGGCATCCTGCTCGCGCAGCAACTGCCGCACGCGCGCCTGGAGCCGCTGCCGCTCGGCGGCGGGCGGCTCGACGGGCGCACGCGCCCATGCCTGGGCGACGGTGGAATCGTGCCGGCAGAATTCGACGTGGAACCGATCGGAAGTCAGGGCCATGGCTGATATGTGTGTACGACAGAGCCCAAGTCAAGCAGACTCGCCGCCATCATGCAAGTTCACCGCACGGTAGCCACGCGTCCGTCATGCTCGCAGCTGCGGCAACCCGCACCGCTTCAGACCTGAATATACGCCCTGCTGCAAGAGCGGGATGCGCCGGCCGACCGAAATCAACCCATTGTGCGCTTGGATGATACGCCCGTACGGGTTTGATCGAGTGGCGCGGGCGGGAACTGGCGTAGATCGAGAATTGCCGCAGGCAGCTGCGTTGCCGCGAGCGGCCGCCGAACCGACATCCGTTCGGCGGCCGCGCGATTCCGCGCCTGCGAGCGTGCCGCTCATGCTCCCCGAATTCGTCGCCACGTTGCTTACGACGAGGCACACTGCAGCCGCGCGGAGCGGCTTCCCCGGCTGTGCAGCCACCCCGACCCGGAAGGGTCCTCCTCGGCTGCGCATTCACATCATGACCGGAGATCGCAGCTCACAACAGGCAAGTCTCGTGCCGTTGCGCCGTGACCGTGCAGGGCGCGTTCCGGTTGGCAGAATAATCACCCCCAGCCGAACACGGTTTGAAACGTGGCCGAGCGTTGTCGACTTCGATACAGCGCTGCCGAAATACCGCCGGCCGAAACGCTGCAGTCGTCACTGCGCCGCAGGCTTCAGGCGCGGCTTGATGAGCGCATCGCCCGCTTTCACGCCGCGACCCGCGGGCAGCACGAACAGGGGGTTGATATCGAGCTCGGCCAGCTCGCCCTTCAGGTCGATCGCCATGGCAGACACGCGACACAGCACGTCGGCAAGCGCTTCGATATCGCACGGCGCGCGGCCGCGCGCACCGGCGAGCAAGGGATAACCCTTGACCTGACGGATCATCTCATGCGCGACCGAACGCGCAGTGGGTGCAAGTCGAAACGCGACATCCTTCAGCACCTCGGTGAAGATGCCGCCCAGCCCGAACATGAGCGCGGGGCCGAACAGCGGATCGTTGTTGATGCCGACGATCGCTTCGACCGCATCGTCGACCATCTCCTGCACCAGGATGCCTTCGATGACCGCGTTTGGCGCGTAGGTGCGAACGGACGCGACGATTTCCTCGTAGGCGCGCTCGACCCCCTGCGCGCTGTCGAGGCCGATGCGCACGCCGCCGGCTTCGGTCTTGTGCGGGACATCGGGCGACTGCACCTTGAGCACGACTGGAAAGCCGATGCGAGCGGCCATGCGTCCGGCTTCTTGTGCATTGGTCGCCAGCGCTTCCGTGGTCGTCGGAACGCCGTAGCGCGCGAGTAGCGCCTTGGCCCGGTGCTCGGCCAGATCGGCGCCTGCCGCTTGCAGCGTCGCGGCCGCCCCGCTCACATTGAGCTCGAGTACCGGCTCGGCCTGGCGGCTGCGATAGCGCCGGCACGCTTGCGCGTGCTGCGTCACCGCGGCGAGCGCGCGCATGCAGCGAAGCGGCGAGCGGTAGTGGGGCACGCCGGCCCCGTCGAGCAGCGCATAGGCTTCGCCGGCGACCTGGTGTCGGGCGCTCCACCCCAGCATGACGGGCTTGTCGGAGCGGCCGGCGACCTTCACGACTTCGCGCGCGACCTTGGTCGCGATCTCTCCTTGCAGGCCGGCGTTGGCCATGACGACCGAGTCGACTTGCGGATCGTCGATGATGAGCGCGAGCGCCTTGCGGCACAGGTCGGTGTCGTCGAAGATCGCGGCGGTGAGGTCGATCGGGTTGCCGAGCGCGGCGAACGAAGGAACCAGCGGCCGCAGCTTCTCCACGGTTGCATCGGTCAGCGGCTGCACCGCGAGCCCGCGCGCGATCGCTTCGTCGGTCATGAGGATACCGGCCCCGCCCGAGATCGTGATGATGGCAACGCGGTTGCCGCGCGGGGTCTTTCCGCTCAGGAATGCGGGCACGTAGTCGATGATGTCCTGCATGTCTTCGACCTGCAGAATGCCGGTCTGCTCGAAGGCCGCACGATAGAGTGCCATCGCACCGCCCAGGTTGGCGGTATGCGAGGCGGCCGCGCGCTGGCCCTCTTCGGAGTTGCCGACCTTCCACAGCATGATCGGCTTGCCGGCTGCGAGCGCCGCCTCGCCCACCTCACGCAGCCGGTGCGCGTCCTTCATGCCCTCGATGTAGCCGGTGATGATGCGCGTTCCAGGGTCGTCGATCATGAAGCTCATGAAATCAAGCGAGCTGATACCCGACTCATTGCCTGTCGTCACCACATGGCGGAACCCGACGCCGCCGTCCATCGCCGCGAGCGACATGAGCGAGAAGCCGAAGCCGCCGCTCTGGCTCACCATGCTGACCGGGCCCGGCAGGTAGTCGTAGATGAAGGCCGAACCGAAGCCGGCGTAGGTCTTGTTCGGCACACTGATCAGGCCTTGGCAATTCGGCCCGATCAGACCGATGTGGTAGCGGCGCGCGATCGCGGTCAGCTCGTCCTGCATCGACACGCCGGTGTCGCCCGCTTCCGAATAGCCCGAGCTGAACACGATTGCGAACGGCACGCCCTTGCGCCCGCACGCCTCGAGCATCCGGATCGCCAGTCTTGCGTTCACCACGATGAGCGCGAGATCCGGTGTCTCGGGCAATGCCTCCAGCGACGCATAACAGGTGCGGCCGAGCAGCTCCGGGTACTTCGGATTCACCGGATAGAGCGTGCCGGGATAGCCGCGCTTGACGAGGAAATCGAGCGGTTGGCCACTGATGGTGCCGAGCTCGATGGAAGCGCCAACGATGGCGATCGAGCGCGGGTTGAACAGGCGCTCCAGGTCGGTTCGCATGGAAGATTCTTGTCTGCGGATGCGCGGCGCAAAACCACCGCGCGGTGCGCAATGGTATGCGCTGCCTGCCGGAGCGGCAAGCTGCGGCAGGCGTGATCCGGGTTTACCGGCTGCGAAGCTCGGTGTCCAACGTGCGTCGGCTGGAGTCCTACGCGCTCACAGCGGCTTCGCCCAACGGCGGATATCGAAGTCTTCCGCCACCGGAACGATCAGGCTGCGGCGCGGCCCGTGCAGCTCGCGATTGGAGTGACCTTCGCCGGTCAGATCCTCGGCGAACAGCACGTCGCCCGGACCGAACACGCGCTGGCCGCCCGCGCAGGTGATCTCGACCGCGCCGGAAATCGTGATGACGAACTGGCGCTGCTTGGGCGTATGGAACTGCTCGGAGCGTCCGAGCGGATTTTCGCGAAAGAGCATCCCCGTGCACGGAACCAGGGCGCTTCGCTGCGAAACCCGATCGCCTTGCAACACCTCGTCCATCGGCACCTCGAGGTCCTCGAAGTACGAGCGGTTGTCGGCGCCGGTATGGATGCGCACGACCTTGACCGTCCACATGGTGTTGCTCCTTCTTGAATCGGGCTCGGAAAAAGGAAGCGAAAGGGCTTCAGACGACGCCGAGCGAGCGCTCGGCCCAAGCGGCATACGTGCCGGTATCGATCATCTTGCGCCGGACCACCTGGCGCAGCACCGCGAGCTCCTGCGCGCTCGGTGCAGGGGTAGCGGGTACCGGTCCCGCGACGCCGAGATCGAACCCGGTGTTGTCGCGGATCTCGTCCAGCGTATACGGCGGATGGATCGAGTCGAGGCGCAGGCACCCCGCCGCCTTGTCGAACCCGAAGCTGGCCTTGGGCGTAATGACCTTGCTCGGGCCACCGAGACGCACGACGTTCTCCGGCGAGCTGCCGGCGGCCGAGACGAAGTCCACGCGCTCCACCAGCGAACGGCGCGTGTGCTCGGTGCGAAAGACGATGCTGCGCCGTGCCGCGTAGTAGATCATGCCGCCGCCATAGCCGCCGGGAAAGCGCAGCTTGGGATGATCGGGGTCGGGACCGAGCTGATGCAGGTTGTAGTTGCCGTGACGGTCGATCTGCACCCCGCTCACGAAGAACAGGCCCAGCTCGCCGCGCTGGGCGAGGAAGTGAAACGGGCGCGAGGTCTGGAAGGGCCGGAACACGGTGTTGAGGATGATGAGCTCCGCATTGGGCGCATGCAGCGCCTTGGCGAGCAGCAAACCCGCTGCCGGCAGGTGCGACAGCGCCCCGCATGCCGACACCTCGTCGTCACGCACTTCGCGCGCCATGAGCACGGCCAGCAACTCGTCATCGTTGTACTGCAGCGTTTCCGTCATCTGCTTGTCGATCGATCGGCCTGCGCTCACACGACGAGCGTGCGGGCACGTTGCGCTACGAAGCGTTCGACGTACTCGGCGTGGCTTTCCGTCTGAAAGACGACGCGCTCGAGGTACTCGGCAAATGCGCTGTCGCTGCGCGCGGCAGCGACGTATTCCTCCATCGCCGCCTTGTCCGGCGCGTAGCGCCCCGTCAGCCCGCCGGGATGCGCGCCGAACGGCGCGTGCACCACCGTATCGACCAGGATCGAGGGCATGAAGGTGCCGACCGCCTCGCGCTCGTCCAGCCGCTCGACGATTTCCTCGGCGGTGACGATCACGTGCCGGGAAGCCTCGGCGACGATCAGCGCCTCCACCGGATAGCCGAACGACACATTGCCCTGCCGGTCTGCCGTGTGCGCGTGGAACACGGCCACATCCGGTCGCAGCGCCTTCGCGACCACGGTCAGCTTGCCCTCGCCGAACGGATCGGGCGCGACCACCATGTCGTCACGGCGCTTCAACAAATCGGTGCCGACGAGCCCCAGCACCGGTACGTAAGGCACTCCCATAGACCCAGCCTGGGCCTGCGAATAGAGCACCCCTCACGTATTGTCGAGCGCACGAACCCGGTCCGCGATGACATGGCGCGCGAAGTTGGGCCCGGTGCGCGCAAACTCGCCCAGCGTGACGCTACAGGTATCGACCACGGCCACCGCGCCCGCCCCGACCAGGAAATCGATATTGAGGTCGCCGCCCACCACGCCGATCACGCGCAGGCCCCGCACGCCCCGGCGCACGACCTCGCGCAGAAACGCCATCGGCGAGCGGTGCAGGTTCGCACTCATGACGAGCCGCGCACCGTCCGTGACGTGCGCGGCCGCTTGCGCCAGTGATTGGACTTTACTGCGCATCGTTGCTGCTCCTTGGCTCACGTGTGAGCCTTGGCGCTGGACGTGCCGACCCAGCCGGTTTCGGACACGTCGAAGTTGACGTTATCGGGACCGCTGTAGCGCACTTCCACGTTGCCCTCGCCGACCCGCGGTCCGCCCTGCGCGATGCCGAGCGCCGCGTTGATATCCTCGCGCGGCTTGGCACCCGATGTTTCGAGCTTGCGTTCGATCTCCTCCAGGCTCTCGACCTGGAAGCCGATGTGGTGGATGCCGCTCCAGCCCTTGCCGCGCTCGGCGCCGGCCACGACGTCGTTCTTGAAGCGCAGTATGGCGAGGTTGATGTGGCCGTCGGTGAGGTAATAACCCGAGGTGCGCTCGCTTTCGAGCTTTCTTACCTTGGTGAGGCCGAAGTTCTCGACGTAGAAGTTCGCAGTCGCTTCCTCGTCCTGGGTCTGAATCGCGATGTGCCGGATCTGTGCCATGGCCGCCTCCGTGGATGACCATGGCTATCGTAGCTCATTCGCGGCTCCGACGCTGCGAGTCTGGGGCCCGTGTCGATCAGTCGACTTTCGCCCCCGACGCCTTCACCGCCGCGCCGAAGCGCACGGTCTCCTTCTTCACCAGCGCCGCCGCCGCTTCCGGCGTGGCTCCGCTGGTGTCGAAGCCCTGGCCGGCGAAGCGCTGCACTACGTCCGGCAGCTTGGCGATGCGCGAGAGCTCGGAGGCGAGCTTGTCGATGATCGGTTTCGGCGTACCGGTCGGCACCACCACCCCGATCCAGTTGCCCATGACGAAATCCTTGTAGCCCTGCTCGATGTAGGTGGGCACGTCGGGCTGCAAGGGATGGCGCTTCTCGGTCATCATGCCGATCGCGCGCAATTTGCCGGACTTGATGCCGGAGAGCACGAGGCCGATGTCGTTGCTGTGGAACTGGACCTGGCCGGACAGCAGGTCGACCAGCGCCGGCCCGCCGCCCTTGTACGGTACGTGGGTCGCGTCGAACCCGCCCGCCTGCTTCAGCATCTCCATCGACAGATGACTGATCACGCCGACCCCGCCGGAACTGTACGCGATCTTGTTGCTCTTCGCGTACTTCACCAGATCGGGGATGCTCTTCACCGGGATGCCCGCGTTCACCACCGTGATCAACGGCGACGAGCCCAGGATCGAAACGGGGACGAGATCGCGCTCGAGGCTGTAGCCCAGCTTCTTGTAGAGCGTCTGGCCGATCGCATGCGCGGTGCTGATGCTGAGCATCGTGTAGCCGTCGGGCGTGGAGCGCGCGACCAGCTCCGCGCCGGTGTTGCCGCCCGCGCCGGGACGGTTGTCGACGATGACGGGCTGACCCCAGGCCTCGTTCAACTTCTGGCAGAACACCCGGCCCACCACGTCGTTCAATCCGCCGGGATTGAACGCCACGACGTAACGCATCGAGCGGGTCGGATAATCGGCCGCCACGCCGGCCCCTTGGCAAAGAAGGAAAACGATTCCGGTTGCCAGCAACCGGCCGGACACTGCAGACACGATACTCATTGACATCGCCCTTTCACTGGTTTGCGCCGCTGGTCATCCAAGTCTACCGCAGGCGCTGCGACGCGCCGACGAATGCAAGCCTGATCAATGCAAGCCTCATTATCCATCCTTCATCGCTTGAGACGCGGATGTTCGCATGCTAGGTTCGAAGCATGCACGCACCGCCGCTCGCCCGCCTGCTCGCCCCGCGGTTGCCGTTCTACTACGGCTGGGTGATCCTCGGCTGCGTCTGTTTCGCGGGCTTCGTGCGCCAGGGCGCGGCGGTCGCCGTGCTGTCGGTGTTCGTGGAACCGATGCGGGGCGACCTCGGCTGGTCCAG
>JBOIEI010000796.1:0-3565 GCA_050741055.1 Burkholderiales bacterium
GACCGCGCTTCACCTCGATCGCCCAGGCCTTGCGCCGGCCGCTGAGCTTCAACAACAGGTCAATCTCTGCGCCGGCGGCGGTGCGGAAGAAGTACGCCTCGGTGCCGACCGGCGCAGCGGCGATCAGCGACTCGATCGCCAGGCCCTCCCAGCTCCCGCCCGCCACCGGGTGCGCGAGAAGCGCCTCGTGCTCCGCAATGCCGAGTAACGCGTGCACGAGGCCGCTGTCCCGCACGTAAATCCTGGGCGCCTTGACCAGGCGCTTGCGCACATTGCCGTGCCACGGCGAAAGTCGGCGCACGAGAAGCAAGTCCACGAGCAAATCGAGGTAAGACGCCACGGTCTTGCCATCCACGGCAAGGGCGCGCGCGAGCCCCGCGGCGTTGAGGAGGCCGCCTTGCTGATGGGCCAGCATCGTCCAGAGCCGGCGCAGCGTCTCCGACGGGATTCGCGGCCCAAGCTGAGGAATGTCGCGTTCGAGGTACGTACGAATGAAATCCATGCGCCACCGCATGCTGGCCGCATCGGACGCCGCGAGCAGGCTTTCGGGAAAGCCGCCGCGCAGCCACAGCGCGTCCAGCTGCTCGCGGCCCACCTCGCCGGCGTCAAGCGGGCCAAGCTCGAGATAGCGGATCCGTCCGGCGAGCGACTCGCTCGACTGCTTGAGGAGATCGATCGATGCCGACCCCAAGACCAGAAAGCGCCCCAACCCATGCCCGCGCCGCCGCCCCGCGTCGATCAAACCGCGCAGGCTGCGAAAAAGCTGCGGCGTGCGCTGCACCTCGTCGAGGATCACGAGCTTGTCGTCGTGCTGCGGCAGGTAGAGCTCGGGTTCGGCGAGCTTCGCTCGGTCGGCCTCGGACTCGAGATCGAGGTAGATCGCCGGCCGCCCCTTCGCTACCTCCAGGGCCAGGGTTGTCTTTCCTGCCTGACGGGGGCCGAGCAGCGCCACGGCCGGGGCTTCAGCCAGCGCCGTGTTAAGGATCGGTAGGAGCCGGCGCGGAATCATCCTTGCAATTATGGAGCGGCGCTCCAGAATTGCAAGGATGCCGATCATCGTGACAGGTTCGGGTGAAGGTGCGCGGCCAGGACGTCGGCGCGCGACATGAACTCGACGGACGCACCGAGAGCGTCGCCGATGGCGCGCCGAGGAATCGTTGCACCTACGGCTTTAGCGCGACCACCTTCCCGTCCTTCATGACGTAGATCGGTGTGCCGTACATCTTTTCGGTCTTGCGCGCCTGCTTGGCGGCACGACGGAGCGAACGACCAACCGCACGCGAGAAATCATCGTGCTTGGGTTGTCGAAGTCGAAGCCGTGGAAGAGATGATGATGGAATTCGTTCAACTTCGCATCATGCAGCAGCTTCGAATGGCGCTCACGCAGATGCTCGCCCGCCGCCACCAGGAATCCCGCCGTGCCGCAGGCCGGATCGCAGATCACGTCGAGCGGCTGCGGCGCCGTCAGCTCGACCATCAGGCGGATGGTGTGGCGCGGCGTGCGGAACTGACCGTTTTGACCCGCGGTCGCAATCTTGCCGAGCATGTACTCGTAGACATCGCCCTTGGTGTCGCGGTCTTCCATGGGAACGTGCTCGAGCATGTCCACCACCTTCGCGAGCAGCGCCGGCGTCGGAATGGTGAAGCGCGCATCCTTCATATGATGTGCGTACGTCGAACCTTCGCCGTCGCCGTTCGTGGCAAGCCCCGTGCGCAGCCACGGAAAGACGTGCCCTCCGATCACCTCGTACATCTCCTTCGCCTCGAAGTGTTTGAAGCGTGACCAGCGGAAATCCTCGTATGAGCGGCCCTCCTTTCCCGGTTTGTCCTTGCCCTCCGGGAAAATCCGTCGCGCGACAGCCTTCCTCGTCCGCGCAGCCTTGTTCTCTTCCAGCGTTTGCAGATCGTCCAATCGGCGCAGGAAGAGCAGGTACGTGATCTGCTCAATGACTTCGAGCGGATTGGAGATGCCGCCGGTCCAGAAGGTATTCCAGATGCTGTCGATCTGGCTCCTGATGTCGCCGGTGATCATGCGATGCGCCTCGGAATGCCGTCGATGACTTGTGCGCTGCGCCGGCGCGACTCCAAGCAAGCAACCGTTCTCGGCGCGTACCGTTCGGATTCCGTGGCTGGCATGTCGTCCCTCTAAGCCTTCAATCGATTTTCGTTGTGCCAGGTGAGGAAGTCGCGACCCGGGCGACTGCCGATCTCCACCGGCAGGAAGGCGAGCGACTTGCCATGGTGGGGCGTAGTATTCTCGACCGTTGTGCCATTCTTCGCGCAGGCGCGCGCTGACTTCGAGCCGCAACTCGGGCGTCACGGTGACATATCCCAGATCGAATGGCTTGTGCAGATCGGATGGTAGTTAGACCGGACGGTAGTCCCAGGCTTACGCAGCTCAGCACGCAAGGACGATACCGGGAGAGGCTATGTCGTGCAACTTCCTGGAGACCCGGGTCCTTCGACTACGCCGGAGAGCAATGCTGGACTTGACCTCGAATCACGTTGTCCAGCAGCTGATCTGGCGGCGCTTGCTCTCGCGCTCTCGGGTCCTCGTCTGATCTCTCGCGATCAGTGCCGCTCGATTGACCTGACGGCAGACCAATGCCGTACAAGCGTCGCGAGCAGCATAGTTCCACCGGGTCCTCGCGTTCAGCCGTTCAGCCCACCCGAGCTTGTCTGCGATTTCCGACCCGCGTAGGATGACGTTGATCTTCGTTCACGGTGAGCTGGCGATGATGAACGCTCCGATGAATGCCAGCCGCATGGGTATCATCCGCGCCATTGCGTGCGTTCCGCTCGGAGCGGCGCTGCTGCCGTCGCCGATACAAGCGCAGACCTGGCCCAGCAAGCCCGTACGCTGGATCGTGCCCTTCTCTCCCGGGGGCGGCGTCGACGTGACGACGCGCACGATCGCGCAGCGTCTGTCCGGAGCGCTCGGACAGCAGCTCATCGTCGACAACCGCGGTGGCGCGAACGGCAATATCGGCATCGAGCTCGCGACGAAGGCGCCGCCCGACGGCCACACGCTGGTGATGGCCACGACCGGCAACATCACGATCAATCCCCACATCTACAGCAAGCTCGCCTTCGACCCGCTGCGGGATTTGACGCCGGTGACTCCTGCCGTCGACGTGATCAATGTGCTGGTCGTCCACCCCTCACTGCCGGTGAAGTCCGTGAAGGAGCTGATCGCGTACGCGAAAACGAACCCGAACAAGCTCTCCTACGGCTCGTCGGGCGCCGGTTCGCTCCAGCACGTCGGCATGGAGCTTCTCAACCAGACCGCCGGCGGCGTGAAGATGCTGCACGTGCCCTACAAGGGCGCGGCGCAGATCGTCATGGCCATGCTCGCCAACGAAGTCCAGGTCGGCATGAACAGCCTCTTCAGCGTGCGGCCGCAGGTGCAGGCAGGAAGGCTGCGCTGGCTCGCGATGACCGCGGACAAGCGCTCGCCGGTCGTGGATCTTCCGACAGTCGCCGAAGCGGCGCTCCCCGGTTTTGAAATGGTGCAGTGGTACGGCATCGCCACGCCGGCGAAAGTCCGCAAGCCCGTGGTCACGGC
>JBOIEI010000797.1:0-3069 GCA_050741055.1 Burkholderiales bacterium
ATCCAGACGACGCCCAGCTCGACGGCCTTCTGCACCGTGAGATCCATCCGCTCGCCCGCGGACACGACCTGGGCGAGGCCAACCCGCAGGGCGGATTCCCGTTCGATGGGCGCGTGCGCGTCGACCCGAACCCGCACGCTGTCGCGCTCGAGCGTGCGGATCGCCGCGCGGTATTCGCCGCCCTCGCCATCGAACAGCGTGATCGCATCGCCGGGCCGCATACGCAGCACGCGAGCCAGGTGTTGCGAAGGTCCCCTGTCCAAGGTGGTATCGCGCCCGACCTGCATCGGAGCGCGATGGTAGACTCGCGGAAGCTTCATGCTGCACGGTTCGGCCGGTGGCGCGTCGCAATGCGCGGGCCCGCAATATTGGCACATCGGCCTCGGTTAGCCAAAACAGTCGCGTCGAGTCAATCGCTTGCCCCGTTCCGATCCGCATGCCGATGCGCGTCTCGTCGAGCCGGTGCTCGCTATCGTGCGCGCGGTCGCGGCGCGCGAGATCATGCCGCGCTACCTCAAGGTCGCCCATAGCCGCAAGGCCGACGGCAGCCTCTTCACCGCAGCCGACCTGGCGGCGCAGGATGCGCTGAAATCCGCGCTGTCGAGCCTGGTGCCGGTGCCGGTGCTGGCCGAGGAAATGACCCAGCAAGAGCAGGCGCTGCAATGGCTGGAAGGCGGTGCGGGACTGTGGTGCGTCGATCCGATCGACGGCACGTCGAACTTCGTCAACGGCCTGCCTTACTTCGCCGTGTCGGTTGCCCTGATGCGCCACGGCCGGCCGGTGCTCGGCGTGGTGTACGACCCGGTGGCGGACGAAGCCTTCCATGCGGCGCACGGGCGAGGGGCGTTTCTCAACGGCGAGCGGCTGCCGATCAAGAGCTACGTGCCAGTGCTCGAGAACGCCATGGCCGGCGTGGACCTCAAACGTCTGGAGCGGCGCCTGGCGCAAAGTCTCGCCATTTCGCCCCCGTACATGTCCCAGCGCAACTACGGCGCCAGCACGCTCGAATGGTGTTACGCGGCGGCCGGACGCTTCGACGTCTACCTGCACGGCGGCCAGCGGCTGTGGGACTATGCCGCCGGTGCGCTCATCATGAGCGAAGCCAACGGGCGCATATGCAGCCTGGATCACGACGACTTCTGGGCTGCGCCGCTGTGGCGTCGCTCCGTCATAGCGGCGCTCGACCCGGAGCTGTTCGAAGCCTGGAAGACATGGCTTCGCGCCCATGCCGGCGATCCGGCCTGAGCGCAACGCGGCACGGCTGGCGGTGCGGCTCGAATTCGACCCGGCGAGGTGCGCCATCCGGGCCAGCCCGGATATTTCACCGGGCCGGCCCGTAGACAAGGCATCGTTAAATGACAAAGCAATCGAGTGAATACGGTTGACTGGATACTGCAGCGTGGGCCTGCACGCGTGCCCCGATGAAACATCCGGGCTAGAATCGCGCTTTTCGCACTGCGGCAATCTTGAAGATCCTCGTTCTCGGCGCCGGCCAGGTCGGCTCCAGCGTAGCCGAAAGTCTCGTTTCCGAAGCCAACGACATCACCGTCGTCGACCTCAATGCGGCGCGCCTGGCGCAACTGCAGGATCGCTTCGACCTGCGCACCGTCGTCGGTAATGCGGGCCATCCGTCGGTGCTCATCCAGGCCGGCATCGAGGATGCCGACATGCTGGTCGCGGTGACGCAGAGCGACGAGACCAATCTGGTCGCCTGCAAGCTCGCGCACAAGCTGTTCAACACGCCGACCCGGATCGCGCGCATCCGTGCCGCCGACTACCTCGATCATCCGGATATCTTCTCCGAGGACAATTTCGCGGTCGACCTGGCGATCTGCCCCGAGCAGATCCTGACCGACTACATCGTCAAGCTGATCGAATTTCCCGAATCGCTGCAAGTGCTCGAGTTCGCCGGCGGACGGCTTTCGCTGGTCGCCGTGCTGGCCTTCCACGGCGGACCGCTGGTGGGCCACCAGCTGCAGGAAATCCGCTCCCACATGCCGCACATCAATGCGCGCGTGGCGGCCATTTTCCGGCGCGACAGCCCGATCATGCCCGAGGGCAGCACCGTGATCGAGGCGGGCGACGAAGTGTTCTTCCTCGCCGCCAGCGAGCACATTCGCGACGTCCTGCGCGAGCTGCGGCGCATGGACAAGCCGGCGCGGCGGGTGCTGATCGGCGGCGGCGGCAACATCGGGCGCAGGCTCGCGCGCGCGCTCGAGCAGCACTACGACGTGAAGGTGATCGAATTCAACAAGGCCGGCGCCCAACGCCTCGCCTCCGAGCTGGACAAGACGCTGGTGATCGCGGGCGACATCACCGACGAGGAGCTGCTCGAGTCCGAGAACGCCGACGAGATGGACATCTTCTGCGCCGTTACCAACGACGACGAGAACAACATCATGTCCTCGCTCCTCGCCAAGCGCATGGGCGCGCGCAAGACGATCGCGCTCATCAACCGCACCTCCTATGTCGACCTGGTGCAGACCGGCCGTATCGATATCGCCATATCGCCCGCGCAGGCGACCATCGGCACGCTGCTCGCGCACGTGCGCAGGGGCGACTGCGTCGCCGTGCATTCGCTGCGCCGCGGGGCCGCCGAGGCGCTCGAGCTGATCGCCCACGGCGATCGCAAGTCATCCAAGGTGGTCGGGCGCAAGGTCGAGGAGATCGACCTGCCCAAGGGCGCCACGATCGCGGCCCTGGTCCGGCAGAGGTCCGATCTGGACACGCGCGATTCCCGCCGCCGCGCCGACGAGGTCATCATCGCCCACCACGACACCGTCATCCAGGCCGATGACCACGTGATCGTGTTCGCGGTCAACAAGCGCATCGTGCCCAAGGTCGAGAAGCTGTTCCAGGTCGGCGTGGGCTTTCTCTGACCATGCCCAGGCAGGCGTCCGAGCGCGCGACCATCCGCGGGGAGCGGTCTTGAGCCACCTGCTCACGGTGGCTCCCTTGCTGGGGCTGATCGCAATGGTCATGAGCTTGTGGCACATCGTGCCGCTCTCGGTATCGCTTGCGATAGACGACGGCGCGGCACAGCAATTCGTCCTTTCCATGGCGTTGAAC
>JBOIEI010000798.1:0-3708 GCA_050741055.1 Burkholderiales bacterium
CGGCAGGTCCATGCGCGCAGCCAGGCGTTCGGCGAGCGCCTGCAACTCGGCCTGCGTCGCTCGCGCTTCCTCGGTCGACGGGGTGTGCGCGAATTCCATTCCACGCGCGAGCGCGAGCTCGTATTCGAACGGGATACGCGGTGCGATCCACTCGGCACAATACGAAACCGCCATCACCAACGCGACGACGACCGCGATTGCGCCGCCCGCGAGCCAGGCGAACTCCTTCAGCGGATGTTCCTGGGAGGCGTTGATGCCTTCCGCCGGCAGGCGGTTTTCGAGCTTCACGCTGTCCCGGGCAGCGAGCGCGACAACCCGAAAGCCTGGCCGCGCGTCAACGCCTCAGCGGGCGCCATGCTGCGGATATTGGCGCTCAACGGGACCAGCGCGGTACCGTAGGCAAGCACTTCAATGGCGGGCGCCCAACCGCTCGAGATGGACGTGGTTTCGAAGCGCACGCACACCACGAGCCGTGCGCCCTTGGCGCGCGCCTGTTCCTTCAGGCGCAGCACCGCCTCGCGGCGCGCGCGCTCGAGCAACGTCTCGTAGGCGCGAAAGCGGCCGCCGATCAGGTTGCGCAACCCGGCGACGAAGGTCTTGAAGTAATCGGCGCTCACCACCACGGTGCCGTGGACCAGGAATGCCTGCTGCGGCGTGACGCTGTCCGGGGCGAAGCGCATGGGAAAGGCGAGCACGTCCCGATAGCGCCGCTCGCGCAACCGGATCGAAGCGTAATGGCGCTGCTCGATGACGCGCCCGACGCCATATCCGGTCGCGAGCAACAAAAGAAACAGCGCCAGATCGAGGAACTGGCCCATGGCGATCAGGCTTCTTCGAGCCGCACCGCGCTGCCGTAGGCGAGGATCTCGGCCGCGCCCATGGTGATGGAAGTGGTCGCGAAACGCACGTTGAGGATGGCGTTGGCGCCGACCGACTTCGCCTCCCGCGTCATGCGCTCGATCGCTTCCTGCCGCGCTTCCTGCATGAGCTCGGTATAGCCCTTGAGCTCGCCGCCGACGATGTTCTTCAGGCTCGCGAAGATGTCCTTGCCGACATGCTTCGCGCGCACGGTGCTGCCCTGAACCATCCCCAAGTGCGCTGCGACCCGCCTTCCCGGAATGATCTCGAGATTGCTGACGATCATGGTGTCCTCGTGCCTGCAGGCGGCGCCGCTCGCCGCAACCGCCTATTACGGCGGCAGGCACGAAAACTTGCGCCCACCTACCGAGCGGCCGCCTTCTTGCGATTCGACTCCACCCAGCCGTCCACCAGCGTGACGGTCTGATCGATCGCGGCCAGCCGCATATCCTTCTGCCGGGCAATGGTCTGCACCAGCCGGTCGACCCGCTCGATGTTGGGCGCGCCCGCCGCCAATGCCCGCGCCGCGGACGAGGGGGTCAGCAGCGAAAGTGCCGCGTTGGCGTACTTCTCGAACGGCACCAGGTCGCGCTCGACGGCGCCCAGCGAGACGCACAGCTGCTTCACCCAGTCGTAGACCGCGCGCGAGGCTTCCAGGTCGCTGTGGACCGCGTCCTTGATCGAGCGCATGCCGTCTTTCTGCACGCAGCGATAGTTGCCGGCGAGCAGCATCGCCCACTTCGCCAGCGGCACGAAGATCGAGTCGGGCACCTTGAGCTTGACCGGCAGCTCGATCTTCTCCGTCCCCGTATCGAAGCGGGCTGCGTCGATACCGGCCTCGAGCTGCCTCAGGATGGCCGTGTGGCCATCGGAATCGAAGCGGGCCGACTTGAAGTTGGTCGGCAGCCGCACCTGCAGCACGTTCACTTTCTCGTCCGGCGGACGAAACGCTTGCGGATCGGGGCTGCACAGCGTCATGAAGGCCGGATCGAAGCTGTCCCAGACGCTCGCATCGGTGAAACAGTCGCGCAGGCTCGCGACGTCGAGACCCGGAATGCGGGCGAGGTACGGCAGCGGGGGCATGTTCATGATCGACATGCAGGGAATCCTCGCTTTCGCCACCTTGTCGAGCAGCTCGCGCACGCCGGGCGAGCGGTACTGAGGTTCCTGCATCGCCAGCGCCACCAGGTCGTAGCGAGACGGATCGATCGTGTCGGGGCCTTCCGCCGACAGAGAACCGGGGAGCTTGCGCGAATTGATCTCGACCAGGCCTTCGCGGCCCTTGACAGGCATGCGCACGATGGCGCCTTCGGCATTGATCAATTCCACCTCGGCGGGCAGGCAGACCAGTTTCGCCTTGTGCCCCGCCATCAGCAGCTTGGTCGCGAGCAGGGAGCCGTATGACGCACCCATGATGAGAATGTTGTACGTGGTAGCCATTGCAACTCCTTGAAGATCGAACGTAGCCTGGATCGCGAGGTACGGCCCCGCGAGCGCCCGGTCGGAACCGGTGATGCTATTCAATGCCGTGTCCCGGAGCAAACGCCAACTGGATACGCCTGGCGGCTACGAAGCGGATACGCCTGGCGGCTGCGACCGAGCGGCGAAAGCACCTTACGGCCGCGATCTTATCGCATGGCGCGAGCCCATACCGTTTCGTCATCCTGGGGCGGTCGCGTACGTTAATATCCCAGAGTCGACCCGACAACCTGCATCGGGCAGCCAAGGACTCGGCCAGCGCTGGCCCGAGCCCGACCGTCGACCCCCAGCGAGGAGGAAACATGAGGAAATTCGAATCCCTGAATGCAATTCTGGGCGCCGCCCTGGCAACGGCCGGCGCCGCGGCCTGGGCCGCGAACGCCGCGGCCGATTACCCGAGCCGGCCGATCCGGCTGATCGTACCCAATGCCCCCGGCAGCTCGGTCGATACGCTGAGCCGAATCATGGGCGCCAAGCTGCCCGACGTGCTCGGCCAGCAAGTCGTGATCGACAACCGCGCCGGCGCCGGCGGCATCATCGGCATGGAGATTGCCAAGAGCGCAATTCCGGACGGCTATACGATCATCGCGGCCACCACGGCAGCCTCGACCATCGCCGTACATTTGCAGAAAGCGCCCACGTTCGATGCGGTCAAGGACTACGATTATGTCCTGCAATTCGCCGAAACGCCGAACGTGCTGGTGGTCAACCCGACCTTCCCGCCCAGGAACGTCAAGGAGCTGATCGATCTCGCCAAGGCGAAACAAGGCAAGGTCAACATGGCCTCCGCCGGCACCGGCTCGCAAAGCCACTTGTCGGGCACCTACCTGCTGCAGGCGGGCAAGTTCGAGTCGCTGCACATTCCGTACAAGGGCGGCGGCGCCTCGGTCGCATCGGTCATCGCCAACGAGTCGCAGTGGACGCTGACGCCGGCGCCGGCCGTGATGGGTCACATCGGCAGCGGTAAGCTGCGCGCGATCGGGCACAGCCTGCCCAAGCCCTCGCCGCTACTGGCCAATATTCCGCCCATCGCGCAGACGATTCCAGGATTCGACTACAGCGGTTGGCAGGGCTTTTTCGTGCCGAAGGGCACGCCGAAAGCGATCACCGACAAGCTGCGCACGGCGGTGATCAAGGCCACGGAGCTGCCCGATGTGAGAAAGGCGCTGGTCGCGCAGGGGACCGAGATCGTCATCCGGGGGCCCGCGGAATTCCGCAAAGTGGTGGAAGTATCCATGGTGCAGAATGAAAAGGTGGTGAAAATGGTCGGCCTGACGGCCAACTGATTCCGGCCGAGAGCGCGATTCGTGACTCGTCTCCCACCACCCCGGCGCTTCGCGCCACCCCTTGTATGTTGGCTAAGGGGTATCG
>JBOIEI010000799.1:0-2491 GCA_050741055.1 Burkholderiales bacterium
CTGCAAGCCGACGCGACCGCGCAGCCTCGCCGGCAGCGAGACCGGATTCGCGGGCGCAGCGATGTCGGACCGTGCATCGAGAAGCTCCATCAACCGCTCGGTCGCTCCGGCCGCACGCTGGATTTCCCCCCAGACTTCGGACACTGTGCCCGCGCCGCTGGCGACGATGAACGCATAGAACACGAAGGCGGAAAGGTCGCCGGCGCTCATCCGGCCCGCCAGCACGTCGTGGCCGCCGATCCAGAGGATGATGCCGACTGCGCTGAAGGCGATCAGCATGACGGCCGCGATCAGCCAGGCCTTCTGCTGCACCCGGGCGACCCCGACCCGATACGCCGCCTCGACGCGGCTCGCGAAATGTTCACTTTCCGCGTGCTCGTGCACATAGGCTTGAACCGTGCGGATCTCGTGGATCGCCTCGTCCACGTGCGCCGAAACGTCCGCGACCCGATCCTGATTGGCGCGGGACAGTTGTCGCACCCGCCGGCCCAGGAGCAGGATCGGAACGAGCGTGGCGGGCACGCCGAGCACCACCAGCCCGGCCAGTTTCGCGCTGGTGACGAACAGCAGCGCAGTCGCGCCGATCATCATGAGGAGATTGCGCAGGAACATCGAGAAGCCGAAGCCGATCACCATCTGCAGCTGCGTGGTGTCGTTGGTGAGGCGCGAGACGATCTCACCCGTGCGGGTGGCGTCGAAGAAAGCGGGCGAGAGCGTCACGATGCGCTCGAATACCGCCCGGCGCAGATCGGCGATGACGCGCTCGCCCGTGGACATCATCAGGTAGAAGCGCGCGTAGGTCGCAATCGAGAGCACGACCGCGATGGTGAGAATTCCCGCCAGGGCGGCGTTGAGCGAGGTCGGATTGCCGCTCGCGAAACCGGCATCGATGACGTGCCTGAGGCCCTGACCGAGCGCAAGCACCGCAGAGGCTGCGACCACGAGCGCGAATCCCGCGGCGGTCAAACGACCCTTGTAGGGGGCCACGAACTGCGCGAGCCGCAGCATGGGTGACGCTGTCGAGGAGCGTGCGAGGCGAGGGGCGGATTGGGGAGCCACGGCTGCTATCCTAGCCGAAGCGAGCGGCCGTCACGTTACCCAAAAACCCGCCCGCATCACGGGCACGCGACCCACCGCCCTCCGTTCGGCCCCGAGTTGCGAAATTCCAGGCGGGCCCCTTGAAGCCGGCGCTTCCTGCCCTCATGTCGCCAACTCGGCGCGAGAGTTGGCTCAGCCGCGGACTTTGCCTTCAAAGTTAGCGTTTACTTACACATCCATGCCGAGGCAAAGGCTTGAAGCCGCGCCGACGCATGGCTATTATTAGCACTCCACTCCGGTGAGTGCTAACAGTCCGACCAAGGAGATCGATATATGGCACTGAAAATTCGTCCCCTGCACGATCGCGTGATCGTCAAGCGCCTCGAGGAAGAGCGCAAAACGGCATCGGGAATCGTGATCCCCGATACCGCCGCCGAGAAGCCCGACCAGGGTGAGATCATGGCGGTAGGCAAAGGCAAGGTTCTGGACGACGGCAAGGTGCGCGCGCTCGACGTCAAAGTCGGCGACCGCGTGCTGTTCGGCAAGTATTCCGGCCAGACCGTCAAGGTCGAAGGCGACGAGCTGCTCGTGATGCGCGAAGAAGACATCATGGGCGTCGTCGAAGGCAAGTAAAACCCCTTCTAACGCGTTTCTGGGGCCAAGCGCCAAGCGCCGCGCCGCAGGACGCAGTCATATCAGGAGAAACCCACAATGGCAGCCAAAGAAGTACGCTTTCATGAGCAGGCGCGCAGCCGCATCGTCGCCGGCGTGAATGTCCTGGCCGATGCGGTCAAGGTCACGCTGGGACCCAAAGGACGTAACGTGGTACTCGAGCGCTCGTTCGGGGCGCCCACGGTGACCAAGGACGGTGTATCGGTCGCGAAGGAAATCGAGCTGAAGGACAAGTTCGAGAACATGGGTGCGCAGATGGTGCGCGAAGTCGCCTCCAAGACCTCCGATGTCGCGGGCGACGGCACCACCACCGCCACCGTTCTCGCCCAGGCGATCGTGCAGGAAGGCATGAAGTTCGTCGCCGCCGGCATGAACCCCATGGACCTGAAGCGCGGCATCGTCAAGGCAGTCGAGGCGGTCGTCGAGCAGCTGAAGAAGCAATCCAAGCCCTGCACCACCAGCAAGGAAATCGCGCAAGTCGGCGCCATCTCCGCCAATGCCGACGAATCGATCGGCAAGATCATCGCCGATGCGATGGACAAAGTCGGCAAGGAAGGCGTCATCACCGTCGAGGACGGCAAGAGCCTCGAAAACGAGCTGGAAGTGGTCGAGGGCATGCAGTTCGACCGCGGCTATCTCTCTCCCTACTTCATCAACAACCCCGAGAAGCAGATCGCCGTGCTGGAGGATCCTTTCATCCTGCTGCATGACAAGAAGATCTCCAACATCCGCGACCTGCTGCCGCTGCTCGAGCAAGTGGCCAAGGCCGGCAAGCCGCTGC
>JBOIEI010000800.1:0-7594 GCA_050741055.1 Burkholderiales bacterium
CCGAGCGGCATCGGCCTGCATGCCGATGCGCGCCCTGCAAGGGAGGGTCTGGGAATGAGGGAAGATCTGTACCGATTATGCCACGCGTCCCGGCGCGGGCGCCCCGCTGCTGCGGGTGAGCGACGCGCACACGCCTGCTAACATTACGCTCGATCAATCGCACGAATCTCATGGAGGACGCATGACCGACACATTCGCCGCGCCCGAGCGCATCGGGTTCATCGGACTGGGCAAGATGGGCGCCCCCATGATCCGCAACCTGAAGAAGGCCGGATTCGAGCTGGCGCTGAACGACATCGACCCGAAGCTCGCACGCACGCTGGCCGACGAGCTGGGCGGACAGGTATTCGAACGTCTTCCCGATCTCGCCCGCGCCTGCCGCGTCGTCATCACGATGGTGCCCGATGGCAAGATCGTCCGCGACATCGCGCTCGGACGCAAGGATTCGCCCGAATCGGGCCTCGTCGCCGGGTTTGCCCGCGGCTCGGTGCTGATCGACATGAGCTCGTCGGCGCCCGTCGGCACGCGCGAGCTCGGCGCGGAGCTCGAGGCTCGCGGCATCGGCATGATCGATGCGCCGGTGTCGGGCGGCGTGCGCCGCGCCATCACGGGCCAGCTCGCAGTCATGATCGGGGGCGACCCGGCGATCATCGAGCGCTGCCGCCCGGTGCTGGGCGCGATGGGCAGCCAGCTGTTCGTCGTCGGCGAACTGGGCGCCGGCGATGCCATCAAGTGCCTCAACAATTACGTGTCGGCGGCCGGACTGCTCGCGGCCGCCGAAGGCATGGTGGCGGCGCAGCGTTTCGGGCTCGACACCAAGAAAGCGCTGGAGGTGCTGAACGCCTCCACCGGCAAGAACAACAGCACCGAGCACAAGTTCGCGCAGTTCATCCTGTCGCGCACGTTCGGCTCGGGCTTCTCGGTCGCTCTGATGGCGAAGGATCTGCGCACGGCGCTGGAGCTGGCGCAGCAGGTCGAGGCGCCCATGCCGCTGGGAGAGCACTGCGTGCCGGTATGGAACGATGCCGAGAAGACGCTCGGCGGCAACGCCGACCATACCGAGATCGTGCGCATGCTCGAGCGCATCACCGGCACGGAATTGCGCTGAACGTCTATCTCGTCACCCTCACCTCGGTCCTGATTTCCGGCTGCTACACGGGCAGCCGCCTGATCGCATCGCTGTTCGCGCTCGAGCTCGGCGCCAATCCGTTCCAGGTGGGCGTCCTCGCAGGCCTCTACGCTGCGCTGTCGCTCATGCTCGCGATCCAGGCGGGCAAGTGGTCCGACCGCCTGGGCCCGGTGCGGCCGATGCTGCTCGGGTCGGTGCTGTCCTGCGCCGGGCTCATCATCGCCTGGGCCTTTCCTTCCATCCAGGCGCTGTACGTGTCCGCCGCGGTGATGGGCGCCGGCTTCATCTTCTTCAACGTCGCCGTACAAAGCCTGGTCGCGCTGATGAGCCGCCCGCACGATCGGGCGCGCGATTTCAGCATACTGAGCCAGGGCTATTCGGTGTCGGCGCTGATTGCGCCGCTGTCGGCGGGCTTCGCCGTCCAGTTCCTCGGCACGGCCGGTAGCTTCCTGTCATTCGCAGTCGCGGCCATCGTACCGGCGCTCATCCTGGTCGGCATGCGGAATCTGCATTCGCTCAAGCCGGAATCGGCCGGGACCCAGCGCTCCAGCGTCTTCGAGCTGCTGCGCGATCGGCCGTTGCGCTCGAGCTTCGTGACCAGCGGCCTGGTCGTGACCGGATGGGATCTCTATACCTTCTACCTGCCGGTTTACGCGCACGGCATCGGGCTCGACGCAGCCGTCATCGGCGCAATTCTGGCCGTATTCGGCGCGGCCGCATTCACGGTGCGCTGGTTCATGCCGCCGCTGGTGCGGCGCTGGGGCGAGGCCGGGCTGCTCGCGCGCGCCATGCTGGTCGCGGCGCTGTTCTATCTCGCATTTCCGTTCGCCGAGAGCGCCTACGTGCTCGGCGCGCTGTCGATTGCCCTGGGGCTCACGCTCGGCCTGGGCCAGCCGCTGTCGATGATGATCACCTACGCCCGCGCCCCCGCCGCCCGCGCCGGCGAGGCGAACGGCCTGCGGCTCATGGTGAATCACTGCACGCACTTCGTGGTGCCGATCCTCTCGGGCGCGCTCGGGACCGCGTTCGGCGTGGCGCCTGTGTTCTGGATGAACTCGGCTTGCCTGGCGCTTGCGGCGAGGGTGCTGAAGCGATATTGAGGCTTGCGCGCAGCTACGTGCGCGCCGATTCGCGAAGACGTTGCTAACCGGCGGCCCAGGCGCCGTCGATCGGAAGCGCCGCGCCCGGTGATGTTGGCCGCCGCATCACTGCGCAGGAACACACCGAGCGTGGCCATCGGAGGGCCCTCGTCGGCCGCGAGCGGCGCGCCATGTCAGGAATCCGCCGGACGGCGCCAGGCGAGCGGGGGCTCCCAGGTCACTTCCGGGAAATCCCGCGAGCGCAGGCTCAACACCATGCGCAGCGCCGATTCGACCCCGCGGTAATAACCGGTCACGACACCCGCGTCCTCGAAACCGAGCGTGCGATAGAACGCACGCGCCGCGAGGTTGGTGGTGCGCATCTCCACGTGCACCGTTGCGATCCCGGCGGTACGCGCGGATACCAACATCCAGTTCACCAGCCTGCGGCCAAGCCCGCGCCGGCGGAACTTGTTATCGACCGCGAGCAGGCTCAAGTGCGCGATCTCGTCGCCGAACTGCGTGATGCAGAAACCTTGCACCCGCTGATCGCCGATGACGCTGGACAGCGTGTTGGGATCGCGAATCGACACCAGCACGCGCTGCGGGCGCCAGGACCAGCCAAGGCCTGTTTCGATGGTGTCGCGCGACATGCGTGCGATTGCATTCGCGTCCTCGATGCGTGCAAGCCGGATTTCGGTAGCGGACGTGCTCATGCGCGGGCCTGCTCCCTCAAACGGCGGCTGCGCCGTGCGAAGCGCGCGCACCCAGGCGCCGGGACACTTCCTCGCCGGCACGCGTGGCGATGCGGATGTGTTCCGACAAGCGCGGTTTCATGCGCGCAGTCGGACCGGCAATGGCGATGCAATACGTGACGTCGTCGGTATCGCGCACCGGCGCGGCAACGGCGCTCACGCCGACGATGCGCTCGCCGTGGGTGACGGCGTAACCGGCGCTGCGCACCTGCTCCAGCTCCGAAAGCAGCTGCGAGCGCGGTTGTCCGGAAACCTTGGACGCGTAGCCCACTGCCTCCTTGAAAGCGCTTCCGGGCAGATACGCAAGCAGCAGCTTCGCAGTCGCACCGTCGACCAGCGGCACGTGCTGCCCGGGCTTCGCGATGCTCGCGAGCGGCGATTGGGTGTCGATCACTTCCAGGCAAACGCGTTCGCGGCCGCGCGCGGCATTCAGGATCACCGTCTCGCCCGAAGCCTTGGCCGCTTCCTCCAGCACCGAGCGAGCAACGCGGCGAACATCGGATGATATTCCGACCAGGCGCGCCAGCTGCACGAGCTTGTGCGAGAGGCAGTACTCCTGGTTCTCCTGGCGCACGAGGTAGCCCGCCTGCTCCAGGCTCTGCACCAGCCGGAACGTGGTCGACTTCGGCAGTCCGACGCGATTGGCGATCGACTGCAGGTTCAGGCTCGGCCTGTCCTCGGAAAAACAATCGAACACCGCCATCGTGCGACCGACCCCGCGCATCATCGTGATATTCCTTTCATGTTCCACCGCCGGCGCGTCGAGCCCCTGTTCGCCCGTGCGACGAGCTTCGGCGCGTGCTGCGATTATATGTCGACTGGGGCAATTGTTCGCTGCCGCGCGCCTCGCTCTCGACGCGACGTGGGCACGTGCTCGGAGCGGGTGCTGACCGCTCGGGAGCGACTCGAGGAACGTCACGCCGCACTGACAAGCCCGGGTGCCGCGGCTATACTCGACGCGACATCGAGCGAAAGCTACTGGCCCATGAGCAGCAAGCGATGAGCGGCGCCACGCGCACGTCCGAGCCGTTGCCGCAGCCGAGGCCCGACGCCGACAGCGCGCATTACTGGGCGCAAGCCCGGCACGGCAAGCTGGTGCTGCGCGCATGTGCCGATTGCGACCGCAGCCACTTTCCGCCCCGGCTCGCCTGTCCGTACTGTTGGTCGCAACGCTTGCAGTGGCTCGATGCAAGCGGCGAGGGCACGGTCTACACCTACACGGTCATGCAGCGTGCGCCACAACCGCAGTGGTTCGCGCGCGTGCCTTACGTGGTAGCGCTGGTCGACTTGGCGGAAGGGCCGCGCATGATGGCCAATATCGTGGGCGACGATGCGCTCGGCGTCGCCATCGGCGAGCGCGTCCATGTCTGCTTCGAGGACCGTGACGGCGCCGCCCTGCCCCAGTTCCGGCGGTCGCGAGACGCCTGATCGCCGCAATTTTTTGCGTCGCACTTTCCGCAGACCGATGCTAGCCGCGCCTCACCTTCTTTTCCCATAAGCAAAAACATATGAACATCGACTCCACGTCCGCCGCGCCGCGCGGTCCGCTCGCCGGCATCCGCATTCTCGATCTCACCACCGTCCTGCTCGGACCCTATGCCACCAAGTTCCTCGGCGACCTCGGCGCCGACGTGATCAAGATCGAGACGGTGACGGGAGAGCCGCGGCGCCACTACGGCCCGGCGCGCAATCCCGGCATGGGCTGTCAGTTCATCAACCTCAATCGATCCAAGCGCGCGATCGCGATCGATCTGAAGCAAGCCGCGGGGCGGGATGCGTTCCTGCGGCTCGCCGCCACGGCCGACGCGGTGGTGCACAACAGCCGAGCGCAGGCCATGGCCCGGCTGCGGCTCGATTACGCATCGCTGCGCGCCGTCAAGCCGGACATCGTGTATTGCGGCGCGGTCGGATTCGGCCGCGGCGGCCGCTACGCCGCGCGCCCCGCCTACGACGACGTGATCCAGGGGCTCACTGCGCTGCCTTCGCTGCTGGGCCGGATCTGCGGCCGGCCGCAATTCGTCCCGATCAACCTGGCCGATCGCGTCTGCGGGGTATACCTCGCCAACGCCGTTCTGGCGGCGCTCCTGCATCGCGTGCGCAGCGGCGAAGGCCAGGAGGTCGAGGTGCCGATGTTCGAGACGATGGCCGAGTTCGTGCTCTCCGAGCACATCTGGGAGCACAGCTTCGAGCCGCCGGTGGACTACAAGGGCGAGATCCGCCTGTTCGACCGGCGCCCGTATGCCACCCAGGACGGCTACATTTCGCTGATGGCCTCCACCGACCGGCAATTCCGCGCCTTCTGCGACCTGATCGGGCGCCCGCAGCTCAAGACCGATCCGCGCTTCGAGAACCGCACCCAGCGCAGCCGCCATCTGAAGGACGTCTACGCCATCACCGAAGAGGTTCTGCGCACGCGCACCAGCGCCGAGTGGCTGGCGCTGCTCGACGAGGCCGATATTCCGGCAGCGCCCCTGCACACGCTCGAAAGCCTGTTGCACGACCCGCACCTGGACGACGTCGGCTTGTTCGAGATTCGCGACCACCCGACCGAGGGCGCGCTTCGCACCATGCGCCTGCCGCTGCGCTTTTTCGGCAGCCGGCCGCACAACGCCCGGCCCTCGCCGCATCTTGGCGAGCACACCGAGGAAGTGCTGCGCGAGGCCGGCTTGAGCAGCCAGGAGATCGCCGCGCTGCGCGATGCCGGCGTCATTACGGCGCCCGCAACGACCGCGGCAGGCGCCGGCGGCGAACGCGGCGCGCGCCGGTGAGCCTGCGCAACAGCTGCGCCATCGTCGGCATCGGCGAGTCCGATATCGGCAAGCTGCCGCACATGACAGGACTTGGCCTGAATGCGCAGGCCGCGCGGCGTGCCCTGGACGACGCCGGCTTGCGCCCCGGCGACATCGACGGCCTGCTCACCGCCTATTCGATGACCGAGCCCTACTTCATGCTCGGCACTGTGCTGAGCGAATATCTGGGGCTGCGCCCGAGCTATTGCGCGTCGCTGATCGCGGGCGGCGCGACCCCGGCGATCATGCTGGTGCACGCGGCCGCGGCTATCGCCACCGGCCAGGCGTGCACGGTGCTCATCGTGACGGGAGAGAACCGCGCGAGCGGCCAGAGCCGCGATCAGGCGGTCGCCACGCTCGCCTCCGCAGTCGGTCATCCGTACTTCGAACACCCGTACGGCCCTTCCATCCCGGGCTGCTACGCCATGATCGCGCGCCGCTACATGCACGAATATGGCATCACGCGCAGCCAGCTCGCACAGGTCGCCGTGACCACGCGCAGCCACGCCTGCCTGCATCCCAACTCGCACATGCACACGCCGATCACGCTCGAGGATGTCCTCGGCGCCAAGCCGATCGCCGATCCGCTCACCCTGCTCGACTGCTGTCTCATCTCCGATGCCGCCGGCGCGCTGATCGTCACCCGGCCGGATCGGGTCGGCGCCTGTCGCTCGCAACCCGTGTGGCTTCTCGGTGCGGGCGAATGTCACACCCACGAGCACTTGCTGAGCGCGCCGAGCCTGACCGAATTCGGCAGCCTCCATTCCGGCAAGGCTGCGTACGCGATGGCCGGCCTCGGCCCCGACGATATGGACGTTGCGCAGCTGTACGATTGCTTCACGATCGTGCCCATCATCGAGCTGGAAGAGCTGGGATTCGTCGAGCGCGGGGGCGGCGGCGCCTTCTGGCAGTCGGGCGAGGCGGCGATCGGGGGCAAGCTGCCGGTGAACACCCGCTTGGGCATGCTGTCCCATGCCCATGCGGGTGCGGCGGGCGGAATGTTCGGCATTATCGAGGCGGTCGCGCAGCTGCGGGGAGGCTTGGGCGAGCGGCAGGTCGAAGGCGCTAGAGCGGCCCTGGTGCATAATGAGGGCGGCGTGCTGTCGTCGCACTGCACGCTCGTTCTGGGGCGGGAAGCGCGCTAGAGCGGCGCGCCGCCAGTAACCCATTCGGCATGAATTCGGATGACCTTCCAAAGCGCTATCAGACTCGGGCGTCCCCGGCTTGTCTCGCTCTGCTGCATCGCCCTGCTGTGCGCGTGCGCCTGGCTGGCGTGGCAGCCGCGCATGGCCATGGCGACCGAGCTGGTTCGCGATGGCTACTACTGGTACGTTCCCGAGCACGAGAAATACTCGCGCACCACCTTTTTCAGCGAGCCCAGCTTCCAGAGCGGGCTGATCCGAATCACGCGCACGGAGCGCTTCCAATTCGTGGCAGCAAGACGCGGCTGGGCGCTGCTGCAGTTCGACAGTGGAACGCGGGCGTACATTCACCTGCGCCTGCTGAACATTCTGCTGTGGAATCCGGCGGCCAGCGATCCCTGGCACGAATTCAAGCGCGCCTCGGTTTTCGCCGAGGAGCCGGAGAAGATCGAGGCGCGGCTGAAGTCGGGGCGCACCGAGCCCGGGACGGCCGAGTCCAAGGTGCCGATCTGGAAGCGCTACAAGGACAGCTGGGGCATCCACAAGGGCCGCAGCCAATCGAGCGCCAGCGACAGCGATGCGGACGGTGTTTCCACCCCAACGCCGGAGAAAAAAAAGCGAAACAAGTATCCGCTGCTGCCGCCGATCGGGTCGCAACCGCAACCCGGGAACGGCGAGCAGCCGGCGCAGGATGCGGAAC
>JBOIEI010000801.1:0-3158 GCA_050741055.1 Burkholderiales bacterium
CATGCTCAACCGCACCGGGGTATACCGTGCGCCGCCCTACGCGATCCTGGGCGTCGTGCTGTGGGTGTGCCTGCACCACGCCGGCCTGCATGCAACGCTCGCCGGCGTCATACTCGCGCTGGTGACGCCCACCCGACCGCCCGCCAATCTCGCCGCGCTCAATGCGCAGGCCGAAATGGTCATCCAGGCCGAGATGCGACGCATGGGCGACGGGGTGATGCACCACGGTCCGTCCGAACCCGCCCTGCAGGCGCTCGACGTGGTCCACGACCGGATCGAATCGCCGGCGAGCAAGCTGCTGCGCACGCTCGAGCCGTGGTCGAGTTATGGGGTCCTGCCGGTGTTCGCGCTCGCCAATGCGGGCGTGACGTGGACGGGCGGCGTGATCGAGCAGCACGGAGCCCTGATGGCGGCGATCGCGCTCGGCCTGGTCGTCGGCAAGCCGCTCGGCATCGTGGCTGCCTCGGCGCTCGCCGTCGCTTTGCGCATCGCGGTCAAGCCCGCGGCCTATACTTGGCGCCAGCTTGCCGGCGCCGGAGCGCTCGCCGGCATCGGTTTCACCATGTCGCTGTTCATCGCCGCTCAGGCGTACCCCGGAGAAGCGGAATTCGCCGCGGCCAAGATCGCCATCTTCGCGGCCTCGCTTCTTGCCGGCTCGATCGGCGTGGCGTTGCTGTTCCCACGCGTGCGTGCGCGCGAGGAAGGCAAAGCATGAGTCGCGCAGGGCCGAGCCGCGCAGGCCGATATTGCGAATCGCCCCGGCGAGAGGGACTTGCGGTTCGAATCAAGCCTCGGGAAGCATTGCCTTGACTGCGCGCCACGGCACGTCGCTGCGGGTGCTGCTGATCCTGCTTGCCGCCGGCGCGCTTTTGCCGCTCGCGCTCATGTCCGGCATCGGCTTGTTCCTGCTCGACTCGCACCATCGGGACCAGACTCGGCGCCTGGGCATCGAGACCGCCCGCGCCCTGAGCATGGCCGTGGATGCCGAATTGAACCGCGCGATGGCCGTGCTGCTGGCGCTGGCGGGCGAAGCGTCGCTGGAAGAAGGCGACGTGCAACGATTCCGCGACCATGCGCAGCGTGTCATGCGCACGCACCCCGATTGGCTCCTGATTGCGCTCACGAGCCCCGACGGCGAGCAGTTGATGAGCAGCGCCGATCCGGGAACGACGCCCGCGCCGGTGGTGGAGCCCGAGACCCTGCGCAGGCTCCTGCGCGAGCGCGTGCCGACGGTGGGCTTCGTGCAACGCGGACCCGGTGGCAACTACGCGGTGCCGGTGCGCGTGCCGGTGATGGCCGACGGCACGCTGCGCTATGTGCTGTCCGGTGCAGTCAAGCCCGACGCATTCGCCGAGGTGGTGAAACGCCAGAAGGTGCGCGCGGATTGGGTGATCTCGATCTTCGATGCGAGAGGCACCCGGGTCGCGCGCTCGCGTTCGCGCGAGCATCTGGTCGGTGGCGGCGCGACCCCGAGCCTGCAGAGGCTGCTCGAGCGCACGGGCGAGGGCTGGGAGCTCACGCACACGATCGAAGGCGAGCCGGTGTTCACCGCCTTCAGCCGTTCGCCGGGAACGGGCTGGGCGGTTGCGGTCGGCATTCCGCAACCGCTCATGCGCGAAGGCGCTGCGCGCACGCTGGCGGCGTACGGCAGCGGTCTCATGATGTCGCTCGGGCTGGCGTTGATCGCGGTCGTGCTGATTGCGCGCCGGATCACGATCCCGATGGCGAGCTTGCGTGCCGCGGCGCGCACGCTCGCCCGGCGCGAAGTGCCCGTGATCGCGCCGACCCGGGTCACCGAGATTCGCGAGGTCGGGGACGCGCTGGTGGCAGCAGGCGAGGAGCGTGCGCGCGTCGAAGGCCAGCGCGAGCGCCTGCTGCGCGGGGAACAGGAGGCGCGCGCCGCGGCCGAGCGCGCGAACCGGTTCAAGGACGAGTTCGTCTCGATGCTGAGCCACGAGTTGCGCAATCCGATCGCCGCGATCGCGGCCGCATCTCGCCTGCTCGAGCCTGAGCTGGTGGAGGACGACGTGGCGCTGCGCGCGCGCGAGGTCATTCGGCGTCAGGCGGACCAGCTGGGCCGGCTCGCCGACGATCTGCTGGTGGCCGAAGCGGCGGTACAGGGACGCATCGTGCTCGAGACTCGCAGCGTCGATCTCGCCGTCGTGGCGCGCGAAGTGCTCCAGCACACGATCGCCGCCCGCGGCGCAAGTTCGCATCGCGTGCGCGAGGCGCTCGAATCCGTCTGGGTGAACGCAGACCCCTTGCGGCTGGAGCAGATGATCGCGCGGCTGCTGGACAATGCCTTCAAGTTCACGCCAGACGGCGGTTCGATTCGCGTGAGCACCCGAGCCGAAGCGGGCGAAGGGGTGCTGGTGGTTGCCGACAACGGCATCGGCATGACGCCCGATCTGGCACAGCGAGTGTTCGAGCTGTTCGCGCAGGCCGAGCGCGAACCGCATCGGCCGCAGGGCGGGCTCGGCATTGGGCTCACGCTGGTGCGGCGGCTCGCGCAGCTGCATCGCGGCTCGGCCACGGCGCGCAGCGCCGGGCCCGGAAAGGGCAGCGAATTCGAAGTCCGGCTGCCACGCGCGCCGACACCGCGACCCCACGCGGCCGCCGAGAATGCGCAGCCCGCGCCGCGGCCGCGTCACGTGCTGGTGATCGAGGACAATGCGGACGCCCGCACGATGCTGCAGCTGCTGCTGCAATCCGCGGGACACCGCGTGCGCGTCGCCCGCGATGGCGTGGAAGGGCTGCAAGCCGTGCTGGACGAACAGCCCGACATCGCGCTGATCGACATCGGGCTGCCGCGCATGGACGGCTACGAGGTCGCGCGCCGAATTCACGAGACCTTCCCGGCTGCCGGCCGGCCGTTCCTGGTCGCCGTCACCGGCTACGGCCTGCCCGCCGACCAGCAACGCGCGATGGCCGCCGGCTTCGACGTGCACCTGGTCAAGCCGATCGATTACGCGGTGCTGGAAACGATTTTCGCGCGGCTCGGGTGAGCCGACGCCACCGCGGCAGTGAGCGCCGCGGCCACGCGCATCCGCTGCTCCACTTGATGTGTGCCACCGTGCCGGTCGCGGCCGCAGTCGCAGCCGCGGCACGCACACCAGTGCTCCAGCCTGGTGTGCGCCACCTTGCCTGGCGCCGCTACC
>JBOIEI010000802.1:0-5349 GCA_050741055.1 Burkholderiales bacterium
AACTAACGCGCCTCGTTCACGAGCACGTACTCGCGATGCCCGAAGACGGCATAGCCCAGGGCGTTGCGCTCGCAATAGGTCCTGAACGCCGCTTCGGCGCCCGGGCAGAAGATCGACCCGTCGCACAGGATGACGCCGCCGGGGCTCAGGCGCGGATGGAAGTACGCAAGCGCTGCGAGCGTGGGCTCGTACAGCGTGACGTCGAGATGGACGAAGGCCCAGGACGACTCGGGCAACGACGCGAGCACTTCCGGTATCCAGCCCGCGTGCACGGCCGCGCCCGGAAACTCCGCGGCGAACGTCGCCCGCACCTCCGCCTCGGAAGCGTCCGTCTTGCCCGCCTCGAAGAACTCCGCCATGCGCGGATCGCCTTCGCCATCGCGCACCGCGATGAGATCCTGGGCGACATTGCGGCTGGTGCCGGAGAAGCTGTCGATCAGATGCATTCCCTGGCCCTCGAACGTAGCCTGGCGGCTGCGCATGGCGCGGCAAAGCAGCAACGCGGTAGCGCCGCGATATGCCCCGCACTCGGCCCTGCAACCGGGTACCTCGAGCGTGTCCAGCAGATAGCGGCACAACTGCGCGCGCGTATCGAAGCGCTGGAAGACATTGAAAGGCGTGACCACCGTGCCGGTCGCGCGCATGGCCTCACGGTACATGTCGATGAACCGCTCGTTGCCGATCCGGTAATCGCCGAACAGGATATCCAGATGCCGATCGACCGGAGCCCGCCCATGCGCTTCGTACAGGCGGCGCTCCTCGTCGAGCGGAAAGTCGACGCGCGGCGTCGCAGGCTCGCGCTGGCCGACGCGTGTTCGCCGCGTCGCCTCGAACAGCCGCTTCAGCAGCACGAAACCATTGCCCTCCGGCGTCAGGTCAGAGGCAGCATGACGTGCTGCTGGTATGCCGGGCGTTCGGTCAGGCGCAGGTACCAGGCTTCGACATTGCGCAGCGCGGGCCGCTCGACGTTCAGGGCGAACCACCGATAGGCTGCGACTCCGAGTGGAATATCGCCCATGGTGAACGTGGTGCCGCCGAGGAACTTCTTGCCCGTGAGCTGACCGTCGAGCAGCGCCAGGGCCTTGATGCAGCGAAGGCGCGCGGCCTCGACCGCGGCCATGTCGCGCTTCTCCGGCGGGGTCCGGATCAGTTGCCAGAACACGACACGCAAGTCCGGCTCGAAGCTCGTGTGATACCAGTCCATCCACTTGTCGATCTCGGCGAACGCCCGCGGGGTTCCGGGCCACAGCGTGCCCAGCCCGTGCACACCGCACAGGTAGCGCACGATGGCGTGCGATTCCCACAGCACCCAGTCGCCGTCCTCGATCGTGGGCACGCGCCCGTTGGGATTCTTGGCGAGATATTCCGGGGTATTGTTGATGCCGAACTCCATCCCGGCATCGATGCGCTCGAACTGGACGTTCAGCTCGCCGCAGCACCACAACACCTTCTGCACGTTGATCGAGTTTCTGCGCCCCCAGATTCTCAGCATGCCGGTTCCCCGCGCGGTATGGTGCGGCCAGTATAGCCGGATTGTCGAAAGAAACACCCCCGCGATCGCGGGGGTGCGGGCGAAACAGCGACGGCTCGTTGCCGGCCGGCCACGCCGGCTCCCGGTCAAGCCTCGCCGGAAGCGGTTACGTGCTTGTTGAAGGCGCTGAAGAACTGCTCGGCGAGTTTCTTTGCCGCGCCGTCGATCAGGCGCGAGCCGATCTGGGCGAGCTTGCCGCCGACATTCGCCTTGACCGCGTATCCCAGCCGGGTCTTTTCGTCGCCTTCGGGCGTGAGGTTCACCTGCGCGCTGCCGCGCGCGAACCCGGCCACCCCGCCCTGGCCCTCGAACGCGAGATTGTAGGAATCCGGCGGGTTGATGTCGGCCAGCTTGAGCTTGCCCTTGAACTTGGCACTTACGGGGCCGACCTTGGCGGTCAGGACAACGTCGTATTCGTTCTCGCCGCTCGGCTCGATCGATTCGCAGCCGGGGATGCATGCCTTCAGCACCTCCAGGTCGTTCAGCGCTTGCCAGGTTTTTTGCTGCGACACCGGGATTTGCTGCTCGCCGGTCATTTCCATCGGGTGGCCTCCGTTTCTTCTATGAAATAGGTCTGGTGCGTGCGCCGGGCAGTGTGCGAAATACGCGCCCGAGATCGGCAAGGCTCGCCAGATTGTGCGCGGGCAGAAAGCAATCCACGTAAGGGAGGATGCTGAGGATACCTGCCGCGCGCGGCTCGAAACCGTGGAATCGCAACAAGGGATTGAGCCACAGGAGCGAGGCGCAGGAAGCGCGCAAGCGGCGCATCTGGGCGTCGAGGTCATTGCCTTCGCCCGCGTCCAGGCCGTCGCTGATGAGCAGAACGACGCCGCCGCGGCTCAGCACCCGGCGCGACCAGCGCTGGTTGAATTCGCGCAGGCAGGCGCCGATGCGGGTTCCGCCCGACCAGTCGGGCACGGCCCGGCCGACCGCGGCCAGCGCCTGGTCGACGTCGCGGCTGCGCAATGCCCGCGAGACATTGGTGAGGCGCGTGCCGAAAACGAAGGTGTGCATGCCGCGCCGGAGGCTGCCGAGCCCGTGCAGGAAGTGCAGCAGCATGCGGGCATAACGGGCCATCGAGCCCGAGATGTCGCACAGGACCACCAGGTCGCGCGGCTGGCTGCGCCGAATGCGGCGCCGGCGCACGATCCATTCACCGCCGTGCTTGAGGTTATGCCGCAGCGTTGCGCGCAGATCGAGGGCAGCGCCGCTCGTGTGCGGCCGGTAACGGCGGCTGGTGCGCAAGGGCAGCGGCAGATCGAGCTCGCGCAGAACCCGCTGCGCGCACCGAGCCTCGTCGGTCGACATGGATTCGAAATCCCGTTCCCGCAGGACTTCGCGCTGAGATGACGTAAGCGCGGCGTCGAGCGTGATCTCCTCGCCCCGAGGCGGCTGCTGTGAAGCATGGGCGCTGCGCAGTGCATCGGCCAGGCGGTTGCTCATGCGCTGCTCCGCCTCGCCTCGTGCAAGCGGCCCGGCAACTCTGGGCAGGCGCGCAGCGGCATTCGTGGCCGGGCGCGGTTGCCAGAAGAGCCGGAACGCTTCATCGAACAGCTCGCGCTGCTCGGCGCGATCGATCAGGGTGGCCGCAAGCGCTGCATGCAGATCGGCCCGGCGCTCCGGACCCACCCAGGCGGCCGCTTCCACCGCGGCCAGCGTCTTGTCCACGCCGACCGGCAGTCCGGCACGGCGCAGCAGGCGGGCGAAATGAACCACGTTGGCCGCAAGCCGGCTGGATTGCTCGGGTGCGTTCATGCTAGTGGACTCAGGACACTTCAGCCATGGCGGCGGGCAGCTCGGCCAGGATGCGAGCGGCTTCGGCGCCGCGAACGCGGGCTATGTCGTCCTGGTATTTGAGCAGCGCCCCCAGCGTGGCATCGGCCGTAGGCGCATCCAGCTCCGAACGGTCCAGCGCCACGATCGCATTGCACCAATCGATGCTTTCGGCAATGCCGGGATTCTTGAACAGCTCCAGCGTGCGTAACCGCTGCACGAACGCGACCACCTGACGCGCCAGCGTCTGCGCCGCGGCCGGCGCCTTGCGTCGCAGGATCTCCAGCTCGCGCTCCGCTTCCGGGTAGTCGATCCAGTGATAGAGGCAGCGGCGCTTGACGGCATCATGGATCTCGCGCGTACGGTTCGATGTAAGCACGACGATCGGTGGCGTCGGCGCCTTGAACACCCCGAGCTCCGGCACGCTCACCTGGAAGTCCGACAGAACCTCCAGCAGGAAGGCTTCGAACGGCTCATCGGCGCGGTCGAGCTCGTCGATCAGCAACACCGGCGCGGGCAAGTCGCCAAAATCGATGGCCTGCATGAGCGGACGGCGCAGCAGGAAGCGCTCGCTGAAAAGCTCGTTGGCGATCGCCTGGCGCGACTTCACGCCGGATGCTTCCGCCAGGCGGATCTCCAGCATCTGGCGCGAGTAATCCCACTCGTAGAGCGCCGAGGAAACATCCAGACCCTCGTAGCACTGCAGTCGCACCAGCCGCGTATCGAGACCCTGCGCCAGGACCTTCGCCACCTCGGTCTTGCCGACACCGGCTTCGCCCTCCAGGAACAGCGGCCGGCCCATGCGCAGGGCGAGGTACACCACGGTCGCCAGGCTGCGGTCGGCGACATAGTCGGCGCGCGCGAGCAGTTCGAGCGTGGTATCGACGGAATCGGGCAACATGGGGTCGTAACGGGTAGCCGACGATCATAGCATTCAGCGCCGGGCGCCTCGGCGCGGAAGCGAGACGGATCTCGCTCAGATCTTGGCCGCCTGCTCGACGGCGCGCTGCGCCATCACCGTGACCAGGTGCGCGCGATAGTCGGCCGCCGCGTGCATGTCGGCGTTGAGGCCGTCGGCGGGCAGCACGATCTTTTCGATGGCCTTGGGCGTGAAGTCCTTGGCCAGTGCCTTCTCCATGCGTTTGGCGCGGAAAGCGCAGGGGCCGGCGCCGGTCACGGCCACGCGCACGCCACTGGTCGTATCGCAGACGAACACGCCGACCAGCGCGAAGCGCGAGGCGGGCTGGCGGAACTTGGCGTAGCCGGCGCGCAGAGGCTGCGGGAAATCGACCCGCAGGATGATCTCGCCGGGCTTGAGCGCGGTCTCGAACAAGCCCAGGAAAAACTTGTCGGCCGCGATCTCGCGCTTGTTGGTGACCACCGTAGCGCCGAGGCCGAGTACGGCGGCCGGGTAGTCCGCGCCGGGATCGCTGTTGGCGAGCGAACCGCCGAGCGTGCCCTGGTTTCGCACCTGCCTGTCGCCGATGCCGCCGGCCAGGCGCGCAAGCGCCGGAATCGTGCGCTGCACCTCGCGCGATGCGGCTACTTCCGCATGGCGCGTCATCGCGCCGATCGACACGACATTGTTGCCGGCGCGGATGCCGGCGAGCTCCGCGATGCCGGAAAGGTCGACCAGCATCGGCGTCTGCGCCAGCCGCATCCGCAATGCGGGCACCAGGGTCTGGCCGCCCGCCAACAGGCGCGCTTCGGCATTGCGGCGCAGCGCCGCGGCTGCGTCCTTCAGCGATTCCGGCCGGGCATAGTCGAAGGTATACACGGTGCGCGTCCTTTCAGGTTTTTGCCGCCCGGCCCTGGGGCGCGGATCGGATCGCGCGCCACACGGTCTGCGGCGTCGCGGGCATGGGCAGATCGCGAATTCCAAACGGCAACAAGGCGTCGGTGAGCGCGTTCATGACCGCGGCCGGCGCGCCGATCGCGCCCGCTTCGCCGCAGCCTTTCACGCCCAGCGGATTGTGCGTGCACGGGGTTTCCTTGAGCGCCACATCGAAGCTCGGCAGGTCGTCGCTGCGGGGCAGCGTGTAGTC
>JBOIEI010000803.1:0-5267 GCA_050741055.1 Burkholderiales bacterium
CTCCCGAGGTTCGACGACAAGAAGATACCCATGCCCAATATCGCTGCCGTACTGAAACAGGAAATCGCCCGCGTCGCGCGGCGAGAAACCCGCAGCCAGATCGACATGCTGCGAAAGACCTCCGCCCAACAGCGTCGCGGAATCGCGGCGTTGAAGCGCAGCATCGCTTCGTTGCAGCGCCAGGTCGGCTCGCTCGCCGGGACGATCGGCAAATCCGCAGCCGCCGCCCCTGACGATGGGGCGGAGCAGAGGGTTCGCTTTTCGTCCAAGGGTATCCGCTCGCTGCGCCACAGGCTGGGCCTGTCGGCAGGCGAGTTCGCTCGCCTGGTGGACGTGAGTGCGCAGTCGATCTACAACTGGGAACACCAGGTGACCCGACCGCGCGCGGCGCAAGTGAAAGCATTGGCCGAGTTGCGCGGGCTGGGCAAGCGAGAGGTCGCTGCTCGCCTGCAGTCGCTCGACGGGGGTAGCGCGGCGAAGAGGCGCGGCGCTTCGGCCTCCGCGAAGTAGGCGCGCCTGAGGATGCCTCCATTCGCTGAGCCGACTGCGCGCAGCACGCGCAGTTTGCAGGCCCGATGAAAAAGGCCCGACGCATCGGGCCTTTTTTCAGTCGCTGTAACTTGCGGCGAGCTTACGCACTGCGAATGTTGGAAGCCTGGTCGCCCTTGGGACCGGCGGTCTTGTCGTAGCTGACCTTCTGTCCTTCCTGCAGCGATTTGAAGCCCGATTCCTGGATAGCCGAGAAATGGGCGAACAAGTCCTTCCCGCCATCGTCCGGCGTGATGAACCCGAAGCCCTTCGCATCGTTGAACCACTTGACGGTACCTGTACTCATGCTAGCTCTTTTCCAATAAAAGTGAATGTAGAGCGCGTTGCGCTCATGTGCGGACCGTCGAGGGGAAGATCGCGGAGATCTGAGTAGTGCCGAGGCGATACAGCGGATCGGAAGAATCGACGCCTGAATGATCCTTGCAGCCCTTATACGCGCGATAGCGTGAGGGGTCAAAGCATTTCGGTAATGGTCCGAGGCATGGCGATCAGTCGTGGGGGAACAGGTTCTTTACCCGTTGCTGCTGCGCGGAGCGTACATGCCGGCGTGCCGCGGCCTCGGCCGCGTCGGCATCGTGGTTGCGAATGTGTCCGAAGAGCTCGGCATGCTCGGCCTGCGATTGCCTGGCGCGTTCGGCAATGAGCAACTGGCTGGGCCCGAGCAAGTGCAGCGTGTCGTTGACCGCGGCGAGGCTCTTTTCGAGGTAGCGGTTGTGGGCGCCGCGATGAATGGCTTCGTGGAACAGGCGGTTGTGGCGTGCGAGCTCCGGGTAGTTGCCCTGCAGCCGCGCCTCGCGCTTCACCAGCTCTTCCAGCTCGGTGATCTCGGGGTCGGAGGCGTGGCGGGCGCAGAGCCGCGCAGCCGTTCCCTCCAGCACTTCGCGCATCACGTAGAGCTCGAGCATAGCCTGGCGCGAAATCGAGGCGACCACGAGGCCCATGCGCGGTTCGAGCGTGAGCATGCCTTCGCTCTCGAGGCGCCGCAGCGCATCGCGCACCGGCGTGCGGCTGACCTGCAGCCACTCGGCGACCTCGACTTCCAGCACGCGCTGTCCCGGCTTGAGCGCTCCGGAGCCGAGTGCGCTACGAAGCTTCTGGTAAACGAGCTCGCTGCGCGAGGTGGTTTCGCCCGATTCCGCCGCAGCCGCGCGCATGGCCGGCTGGCGGAAGGGCTTGGTACTGGATCTCATAGGACGCGCACCTCGTCGCCCTCGACTCGGAACGGCTCGGTATAGCCCTCGGAGGCCCAGTTCATGTACTTCACTGCATCCGTGAAGCGCGCATCGCCGGCTTTCAGCGCCTCGGGCCGCAGAGATTTGTCGATCAGCACCGGCAGAAAGGAGACGCGTTCGACGCCGCGCTTCGACAGGCCCGCTCTTGCGATCAGGCTGCGCTTGGCATCCGCGCCATAGGGCAGGTTGGGATAGTCCGGATCGAGCGCAACGCCGTAGCGCCGGGCGAAAGTCGCATGGCGCTCGGGCTTCGCGGCCGGCGCCGACATGATGAAGTTACTCAGGCTGTAGAAGCACACCTTGCCCGCGTGCACGCCGACCGCCTTCGGCACGTGGGCGTGATGACCGAGGATCAGGTCGGCGCCCGCTTCGAAGGCGGCGCGCGCGACCAGCGGCTGGTAGTCGGCGATCGCGCGCGGAATGAAATGCAGGCCCCAGTGCAGCGAGACGACAACGGCATCGGCGCGGTTGCGTGCTGCCGCGATATCCTCCACCAGGCCCTTCAGGTCGTCCTCGTAGGGCAGGGTGACGATGCGCGGCGGCATACCGGGCTGGTATTCGGCCGGCTCGTAGTAAGTGTGCGCACGTAGCGGCGCCACGCCGGGCTGGTTCGGCGTGGCCGCGTAGCCTTCGCGCAACACCGAGCAATAGGCGAGAAAGGCGACGCGCACGCCCTTGCGCTCGAGGATGGCGGGCTTGCGCGCTTCCGCCAGATTTCGGCCAGCGCCGATAGTGCGGATGCCGCGCGCGCGCAACACTTCGATTGTGTCGAGTAGTGCGTCCGGGCCCCAATCCATCGCGTGGTTGCTCGCAACCGAGACCACGTCGAAGCCGCAGGCGCTGAAAATCGAGGCCATGTGCGGGGGCAGGCGGCTATGGGCATCGCCCGAGTGCACCTGCATCGCTCCGCGCTCGGAATACACACGCTCGACCTGGCCGAAGCGCAGATCGGCTTGCGCCAGCACCGGCCACACGAGCTCGCACAAGGCGTCGACCGGTTCGTGGATCGGTCCGACGTCGCCGCAGCCGAACAGCGTGATTGCCGTCTCCATGATCTTGCCTCCTCTGTTCGCACGTGAGCCGCGAGTGCCGGCCGTGGCAAGCACTACCGGTCAGCGGCGGCAACTTTGCGCGCGCGGTCGTCCCATCTGCTCGCCGGACGCGCATGTATACACGCGAGTACGCTATGATACATGCAGGCGGCGGCAGTCGGCCGTTCGCAGGCAAGGCAAGGAGGCGCTCATGGGGGAGAAGTCCGCTCGATTGCAGCAACTCATCCACCGCACCGACAAGGTGCTCGCGGTGCTGCATCCGCCGACTGCGGCGCACGCCCGCGTCATGCAGGAAGCCGGCTGCGAGGCCGGGTTCGTCGGAACGGGCGGCGTAGTCGGAACGTACACGGGGCTGGCGGATGTCGGCACCATGACGATGACCGAATGCGTCCAGGTCGCCGGCTGGATCGCGCAGGCAGTCGATTTCCCGGTGATGATGGATGGCGATACCGGTCACGGCGGGGTCATGGCGGTGCGCCGCATGATTCGCGAATGCATCCGTGCCGGTATCGCCGGCATTCGTATCGACGATCAGCCGATCGAGGGCAAGCGCAAGACCCAGAGCGCGGGCGTGGAAATCGTCCCGCTGGAGCAGGCGATTGCGCGCTACCGCGCCGCCGTCGACATGAAGAACGAGCTCGATCCCGATTTCGTCGTCATGGCGCAATGCTATGCGCGTGATGCGGCCAACGGCGGCTTCGACGAGGCGCTGCTTCGCCTCAAGGCGTACAAGGAAGAAGCCGGCGTCGACTGGGTGCAGCTCGAGTCCCCGCACTCGGTGGAGGAAATCAAGCAAGCGCGTGCGCGGGTGCAAGGGCCGTTCTCGTTCATGAAGGGCAAGCTTCCGCGCTACCTCGGTCTCGACGAGCATCTCGAGCTCGGCGTCAACATCGCCTGGTATCCGGGTTTCACCCACCACGTGACCTGGGCCGCGCTGTTCGACTTCATGCAGCAGTTCAACGCCAAGGGCATGGCCGCCTGGGAAGAATTCGTCGCGAGCCGCAAGGATCGGCCCTATCCGATTCCCGAAGTGCCGGCGGGCGGCGAGGGCCTGGAGAAGCAGCGCGAGCTTGAAGAGCGCTACCTGGCGGAATCGGCGCGCGCGAAGTACAAGTAGGGCGGCCACAGTCGCTGACGCAATCGAAGAGCAACGGATGAAAGAAGACTTACCCAAGGTAGCGTAGTCGGAGGAGAACGAAGCGATGAAGGTCATAGGCCGCGCGGCGGCGATTGTGTTCGGCGTTATCGCGATATCCGCGGTAGCGCAGCAGACCGGGCGTGCCGCGCCTTATCCGAGCAAGCCGGTGCGCGTGATCGTGAGCTCGGCGCCGGGCGGAGGCCAGGATATGACGACGCGTCCCGTCGCCCAGAAGCTCGCCGAAGCATTCGGCGTCTCGGTCGTGGTGGACAATCGCGGCGGCGCCTCCGGCATCATCGCGATGGACATCACGCGCCAGTCCCCGCCGGACGGGTATACGCTGATGGTCGGCGCCACCTCCATGATCCTGATGGGCGTTACGGGCAAGGTGCCCTACGACATCCGCACGGCATTCGAACCGGTCGTGCAGATGACCTCGCAACCTTACCTGTTGGTCGTGCATCCTTCCGTGCCCGTCGCCACGCCGAAAGAATTGGTCGCTTATGCACGCAGCAAGCCGGGCATGCTCACCTATGGCACCTCGGGGCCCGGGAGCTTGCATAACCTCGGGATGGACCTGTTCCAAGCGCTGACCGGAACGCAGCTCATCCATGTTCCATATAAGGGCAGCGGGCCTGCACTGATCGACTTGCTCGCGGGACAGATCCAGCTCATGTTCACCAGCACCACCTCGGGTGCGGGACATGTGAAGAGCGGCAAGCTGAAAGCAATCGCAGTGACCGCCAGCGAGCGCGTGCGCGTGTACCCGGACTTGCCCACGCTGGCCGAGACCGTCGCGCCCGGCTATGCGCTCGGAAACATCTACTGCATCTTCGCGCCGGCTCAGACCCCCAGGGAGATTCTGGCGCGTGTCAACGCGGAAGTTTCGCGCATCGTCAATTCGGGCGCAGTGCGCGACAAGCTTGCGGCCGACGGCGCGCAGCCCGCGCCGCCGGCCAGCGTCGAAACATTCAAGCAAACCTATCTGCGCGAGGTGGCAAAGTGGCAACAGTTCACTCGCAAGGCGAAAGCCGGGGGATGAAGTCCGACACGCAGCGCGCGCATGCAAGCAGGCAGGGTATTACGCGCCGGCTCGCGGAACATGCCTCGACGCTGGCATACGAGGCGTTGCCGAAGCCTCTGGTTGAGCGCATCAAGCTCTGCGTGCTCGATACGCTGGGCGTTTCCATAGGCGCGAGCACGCTGGCCGAGACCGTCGCGCCCGGCTATGCGCTCGGAAACATCTACTGCATCTTCGCGCCGGCTCAGACCCCCAGGGAGATTCTGGCGCGTGTC
>JBOIEI010000804.1:0-1550 GCA_050741055.1 Burkholderiales bacterium
CGCCATGGAAATGCAGGAACTCGAGGTCGTTGCTCACCTGGTAGTACTGCCACACGTTGTAGGCGATGGCGGCCCCGACGTGACGCTGCAGATAGCTGTTGTCCGGCACCCAGCGCTGCGAGCGGTGGTTGAGATTGAGCTCCTGCGTCTCCTCCTGGCCGTCGCTGCCGCTCTGCCAGGGAAACATCGCGCCTCGAAAGCCCGCCGCCCTTGCGGCCGCGCGCGCCTCGTCCAGGCGCCGGTAGCGGTACATGAGCAGCGAGCGCGTGATCTCCGGGGTGCGGAAGTTGAGAAACGGGAAGATGAACAGCTCATCCCAGAAGATGTGGCCCTGGTAGTGCTCTCCGGTCCACCCGCGCGCGGGGACGCCGATGTCGAGATCGATCGAATTGAGCGAGGTCGCCTGCAGCAGGTGAAACATGTTGAGCCGCGCCAGCATCGGCACGTTCAGCTCGAAGCGGGCGCCTGCGGGCTGCATGTGCAGGTCGAAGCGCCGCCACAGCTGCCGCCAGGCGCTCGCGTGGGCGGCTGCGAGCACCTCGAAGCGGCCGGCGCGGGCCATGGCCTTGCACGCGGCGACACCGGGCTCGGAGAGGGCCCGGTCGCGCGAGGTGTACAGGCACGAGACCTTCTCCAGCGTGAGCGTCTCGCCCTGCTTCAATGTCAGCTCGAGCTCCTGGCCGATGTAGCCGGGCTCCTCGACGCGCTTTCGGGGGGCAACGATCGTTTTGCCCGCCATGAATGCCTGTGTGCGAGCGGCTACGCCGACATGCAGGTTCGACTGTGTGGTGCGCACCAGCAGGTAGACCGAATCGTCGTCCACCTGCTCTGCAGTAAGCGGCACCAGGTGCCTGTTGTTGAACCGCTTATAGAGCCTGGCGCCGGCATTGACCACGCGCCCATCGATCGCGCAGCGTATCGTTGCCGGACCGGACCAGTTCTGCGCCGTGAGCGACAGCTCGAGCGCGGCCAGGTGCATGTCCGCCATCGATACCAGACGCCGCTCGGCAAGCGTCGTGCGACGGCCCTTGGCATCGTCGAGTTGCACGCGCCGAATCAGCATGCCGCGGCGCAGATCGAGCTCCTGCCGGTACGCGATGATCTTGACCGTTCGCAGATCGAACCATGCCTCATCCGCGAAGCGAAGCTCCAGCGCCAGCCAGTTGGGCAGATTGACCAGGTCCTCGTTCTCGACCGCCCGGCCGGCGATGTCGGTTCGCATCCGGTTGTAGCCTCCGGCGAGATAGGTGCCGGGATAGTGGATCCCGTCCGCGCTTGCCCAGGGCAAGGCGCCACGGGTCGTGCTGTAGCCATTGCCGAGCGCGCACAGGGATTCGCGAATGCCTTCGCGGCCCGGGTCGTAGCCTTCGTAGGGAAGCGTCCAGGTATCGGGCGGCTCCACCGAGACGTGCACCTGGGCGAGATCGCCGACCACCGCGTCGGCGCCCGCATCGTGCAGCGCCTGCGCCTGGCCGTGGCGGTCCACGCCGATCACGCTGCCGAAGCCGCCGGCACGGCCGGCCGCGACGCCGGCGATCGCATCCTCGACC
>JBOIEI010000805.1:0-3454 GCA_050741055.1 Burkholderiales bacterium
GGGCCGCAACCACGTGCGCATGCACTCCGGCCCGGAGGCCACCACGCTCATCGGTTATCGCAACCGGCACGCGCAGTACAAGACCGATCCCGATCTGCGCACCATGCACGCGCAAGCGCCGTGGCTGTTCACGTGGGACGACCACGAGGTCTCCAATGACTACGCCGACACCCAGGGCCAGTACCTGCAGGCGGACTTCGTCGAGCGCCGCGCCGCGGCTTATCGAGCCTACTACGAGCACATGCCGCTCGAGCGCGCCATGCTGCCGCGCGGCCCCGCCATGCGGCTCTACGAGCGCTTCGCATGGGGCCGGCTCGCCAGCTTCCACTTGCTCGACGACCGCCAATACCGGCACGTCCAGGTCTGCCCCAACCCCAATCGCGGCGGCGGCTCCAGCGTGGTCGACGATATCGCCTGCCCGGAGCGCAACGACCCCGAGCGCTCGCTCCTCGGCCCGGCGCAGGAAAAGTGGCTGCGCGACGGGCTCGACGCCTCGCCGGCACGCTGGAACGTACTCGGTCAGCAATCGATCATGGCGCATATCGACCGCACCCCGGGCCCCGGCGTCACGCACTGGACCGACTCGTGGGACGGCTATCCGGACGCGCGCAAGCGGCTGCTCGACTTCGTCGCCGAGCGCAAGCCGGGCAACGTGCTGGTGATCGGCGGCGACGTGCACAGCCACTGGGTGTGCGATCTCAAGCCCGACTTCGCGCGGCCGGAGGCGCCCGCGGTCGCAACCGAGTTTTGCGGCACGTCGATCAGCTCGCAGGCCCGGGCCCAGGCGCGCAACGCCGCCTTGCTGCCGGACAATCCGCACGTCCGGTTCGTGAGCAGCGAGCGGCGCGGCTATGTGGTGATGGACCTCACGGCGCAATCCTGCCAGGTGCGCCTGCGCGGGATCGAAAACGAGAAGCTGCAAGACACCGGCATTGCGACGCAGGCGAGCTTCGTGGTCGAGGACGGCCGGCCGGGCGCGCAGCGGGAATGAGTTGGCATTTATCGGAAGCTCGCTAGCCCGGTTCGCGGACGAAATGGCAAGCCGCGTGATGGCCTTTGCCGAGGCTGCGCAACAGCGGCGCTTCGACCCGGCAACGCTCCGCCTGGCGCGGACAACGACCGAAGAAGCGGCACACGTTCGGATCGGGATCGATCGGGCTCCTCGGTTCGCCGGGCAGCAACTGGCGCCCGGCGGGCGTAGCGCCGAAGACCGGGATCGCCTGCAGCAACGCACGCGTGTACGGATGCGCCGGTGCTTCGAAGATGTTTGCGGTGGGCCCTTGCTCGACGATGCGGCCGAGGTACATGACGAGCACGCGGTCGCACACCATGCGCACGACATTGAGATCGTGCGAGACGAAGAGATAGCTCATGGCGAGCCGCTGCCGCAGTGCGTCCAGTAGCTTCAGGATGGTCGCCTGCACCGACACGTCGAGCGCCGCGGTCGGCTCGTCGAGCACCAGCAGCTGCGGGCGCAATACGATGGCGCGCGCGATGCCGACGCGGGCTTTCTGGCCCCCCGAGAGCTGGTGCGGAAGCCGGCTCAGAAGCTCCAGCGGCAGTCCCACCTGCTCGGCGGCTTCGCAAACGCGATTGGCGATGGTGGCGGCATGGCGCAGATCGCTCAGACGCCGGAGCGGCTCGGCAATGATCGCGAATGCGCTCTGGCGCGGATCGAGGCTGTCGGTCGGGTCCTGGAACACCATCTGGATCTTCGGCCGCAAGCCCGATGCGGAAAATCGCCTGGCCGGAATGAAGCCGATGTTGCGGCCCTGGAAGATGATGTCGCCCTCGCTCGCGTCGAGCACGCGCGTGACAAGTCGCACCAGTGTCGACTTGCCGCAGCCGGACTCGCCGACCAGACCGACGCTTTCGCCCGGCACGATGGTGAAGCTCACGCCATCCACGGCGTGCAGGCTCGATATCGGCCGCGGCCCGCGGCGCTTCAGCCACTCGCGCACGGACGCCTTGCCGACCGGGAAGCGCTTCTCGAGCGAGACGACTTCGAGCAGGTTCATAGCGGATTGAGGCAGTTCATAGCGGATTGAGGCAGCGCACTTCGTGTCGCTCGCCGACCTCGCGCGCTCGCAACTGCGTGCTGGTACACGCTTCGAACGCACGCTCGCAGCGCGCATGGAAGCGACAGCTCGGCAGATCGCCGCGGCGCAGGTCGGGCAAGTTTCCGGGAATCGAGCAGAGCGAGTCGAGCGTTTGCCGCGGACCCGGGATCGAGGCGATCAGCTTCTCCGTATACGGGTGGCGCGGATGGACGAACAGCTCGGCGCACGGCGCCGTTTCCACCACGTGACCCGCGTGCATCACCACGATCCGGTCGCAATACTCCGAGGCCAGCGCCAGATCGTGCGTGATCAGGATCGCCGCCATGCGCCGCTCGCGCGCCAACTCGCGCATGAGCTCCATGATCGCGGCCTGGGTGGTCACGTCGAGCCCAGTGGTCGGCTCGTCGGCGATCAAGAGCGAAGGCTTGCAGGCAGCCGCGAGCGCGATCATGACGCGCTGGCATTGGCCGCCCGAGAGCTCGAACGGATAGGCCGAATAGCGCCGCTGCGGATCGGGGATGCGTACCTCGGCGAGGCACTCGATCGCTCTTTGCCGCAACTGTCCCGGCAGCGCCGTGGTATGTGCCCGCAGCACGTCCTCGATCTGCCGGCCGACCGTGCGGATCGGGTTCAACGCCGTGCGCGGGTTCTGGAAGATCATGGCGATCTCGCGCCCGCGCACCTCCTGCAGCGTGTACTCGTTGGCAGCAAGCATGTCGAGGCCGCCGAAGCGGACGCTCCCGGCCGTGATGCGCGCCGCCGAGTCGAGGATACGCAGGATGGCGAACGCGAGCACCGACTTGCCCGAGCCGGACTCGCCCACGATGCCCACCGTTTCGCCCTTGCCCACGTCCAGATCGACGTTCTCGAGCGCGTGCACGCTGCCGGAGCGGGTACGAAACTCCAAGCTCAGCTCGTGCACCGCAAGCAACGGCGGAGCGGTAGCGCTCAAAGGAAAGGCGTTCCCTTCGCTCAAAACAAGCTTGTTCGCTTCGCTCACGTGCGCCTCCTCGGGTCCATCATGTCGCGCAGCCCATCGCCGAGCAGATTGAAGCAGAACACCGCCAGCATCAGCGTCGCGCCGGGAAACAGCGCCACCCACCACTCGCCGGAGATGATGAAAGTCGCGCCTTCGGCCACCATCACGCCCCACTCGGCATCGGGCGGGCGCACGCCCAGACCGATGAACGACAATCCGGCCGCGTTCAGGATCGCCCAGCCCATGTTGAGCGAGATCTGCACCATCATCGGCGGCAGCACGTTGGGAAAGAGGTGCAGCGCGAGGATGCGCAGGTTGGAGTTGCCCGCCAGGCGCGCCGCTTCGACGTAGCCCGCATTGCGCCGCACGTCCACCTCGGCGCGTGCGACGCGGATGTAAAACGGCAGGTTGATGA
>JBOIEI010000806.1:0-3015 GCA_050741055.1 Burkholderiales bacterium
GTTCGATGGCGCGCGCCGGCTGACGGCCGCGAGCAGCGCTCGCACCGACTCGGCCAGCTCGGCGGACGCGCCGGTGTGCACGGTACTGCGCCGCGGCGGCGCCGCTTTCGGCTTCACCGCGCGCCACAGTGCGAAGACGATGGCCCTGGCGTCGGCCACCTCATGCTGATAGCGGTCCGGATACGCCGACACCTGCACCCGCTGGCACACCTGGCCGATCGGCAACGGCATCCACGACGAGCGCGGGTACTTGTCCAGCATCGCGCCGATGAACGCGTTCGTCGCCCAGGTCGGGTTCAGCCGTTGTGCGCGGCTGCCCCAGCTCGCGCGCTGCTGGAACAGGCCGAGGCTGTCGTGGTCGAGCTCGCGGTTGATGTTGAGCAGCGTCGACTCGACGATCGCGGTCGTCACGGCGATCACCGCCGCACGCCGGTGCAAGCGGCGCTGCCTGACCGCAGCGACGATGCGCCGCGCGCAGCACAGGCGATCGCCGTCGAACGCACCGCGCAGCTTGCCGCGCAGCTTGCGGCCGATCTTGGCGGCCAGCGCCTTATCGGCTCGCGTCGGCCCGCCGGGACGGCACGGCCGGTGCGGATAGCCCGCTGCGGCCACGCGCTGCACCGGTTGGGCGTCAGCGCTGTCGACGCCGGTGTCGGCGCGTGTGGCGTGCCGCGCGGCAGGCTTGCCTTTGGTCAGCGCGATCAGGGCCTTCAGGTTGCCGTCGAAGCGGTTCGCGTCGCAGGTCCTCTGCTTGCCGATCGTCGCATCACTGGCGAACTGCAGCACGCGCGGCTTGCGGCCGCTGTAGGGCTGCCAGCTCGACGCCGGCACGCCCTGGTACTGCTGCTTGAACGGGCGCGGCGCTCCGGAGCCGCGATAGTCGCTCGCCCACAGGTCGTAGCCGATCCGGAAGCTGTCCTTGTAGACCCAGCGGGGCGCGTAGGCGACGAACCAGCCCCTGCCGCCGGCGAGCCTTCGCAGCTCGTTGAGGAACCGCTTGCTCTCAGCGGGTGTCGGCGCGCGCGGCATGCTGTCGAACTTCTCTGCATCGAGCTGCCAGATCCACGGCACGTTCTTCCACCACGGCGTCTTCTCGTTGACCTCGTTGAAGAACACCCGCGCCTGCTCGATCGGCTTGCCCGGCCAGAGCACGTGATACGCGCCGAGCACGGGAATGCCTGCGGCGCGCGCGCGTCGGAGCCCCTGGCGGTATTCCGCTGTCTTGAACGTGCTGCCTTCGGTGCACTTGTGGGTGAAGAACGAGATGCCGGCCCGGCGTGTAGCGCCGAAGTCCATCGGCCCGCGCTTCCAGTCGTGGCCGCTCGCATCCCAGCCCCAGACCAACGCTGCGGCTGGTGCTGCGGCCGGCGCCGCAGCGCGTGCTGCGAGCGCTTTCGCTTCGGACGCTCTCGGTTTGCGCAGCCGCGCGAGAACCTTTTGCGCCAGCGCCTTCGAGGTGGCGAAGTGCACATGGTTGCGATGCTCGGCGCGGGTGCCTGGTCCGTACGGTCCTCCGCCGGGGTACTTGCGCTGATGCTTGACGTAGAACCCGCGGTCAGTGCTGTACGGCGTGGTATGGATGAGCTCGACCGTGTCCGCAGCGAAGCGGTCGTAGAGCCACTTCGCGACATCGCGCATGCGGCGCGAGCCGGCGGGCGTCACGCCGCCTGCGCCGATGTCGATCGCCGCCGTCGGGCTGCCCTTGTAGCTGAGCCCGCCATGGTGGCTGCTCGGCTCTTCGGGCCGAAAGGCGCTGGTGATGTAGATCTCACGCGCTTTCGGGTAGTGCCCGAGGATGCGCATCAGCAACCGTCCGGTCGGCCCGACACGCACGCCCGGCTCAACCCGAATACGGCGGGTCGCGCCTGGACGCGCCGCCGCGCGCGCGAGGGTCGGTCGGCTCGGTTGGGCGGTCTCGTCTTCACCGACGAGCTTAGGAACGACTTCGTCGGTCAGTAGTTCGCTCAGCCGCTCGAGCGCGCCGAGTACCGCATCCGAGCCATGCGGTGGTGCGCCGGAAGGTTCGCGCTCAGGCGTCGCGCCGGAGCGTTTGCGCGCAGGTGTTGCGCGCGAGCGGCCGGTCATCGTTGCCGTACTTTCCTTGCCAGCGAGTTTGCTCATGACATCACTCCGAGTCGTGTCCGGGCCGAATTGCGCCGGGAATCCGGTCAACTCTTTCCGCGGCGCATTCCTGCGTACCGGTCCGGGTGTCTTCCAGCGGCGAAGGCACTTACTCGCATATACGTCGCGATCGGCGGATGGTTTCGCAGCTCGGCTGAAAATGCGCCGAAAGATTTCTGAACCGCTGCGTCGACGTGGATCGGCGCCTCCAGCAATCGAGCCCACTCGAGCCTACGGGTAGAGGCGATCGCCGCTGGGTATGGTGTTTGCAGCCAAGCGCTCGGGCGGCCGAATCTGCGCTTCGTTCCCGAGAAGACCCGCACGCAGCAGGCGCTATTGTCCTTGCATCGGATTCGGCAAGACTTTAGAGGACGGAGGGCGAATGGTTGTGCCGTTGGCTCGACTGGGAGAACAACGAACTCTTGCCGCCGCAGCACGAGCTGGTGATGCAACTGGTGCGACTGCCACAGCACGAGCGCGACTCAACTCGGCTGGAACAGGCGCGCCAAGCTTTTATCAAACCGCTGCGCATTGCTGAGGACCAGCTCGGACGCACTCGCTACATCGCAGGCGACCGGTTCACGTATGGCGATATTCCACTGGGCGTCCGTGTGCACCGTTGGTACCTGCTGCCGCTGGAGCGGCCGGAGATGCCCCACCTGGAACGTTGGTACGCGAATATCAGCGCACGTCCCGCATTCCACAAGTGGACGGCGCCACCGGAATACCATCGAGAAGGCTGAGTTCTGGATAGGCATGGTCATCATCGGCTAGACTGAAGTTCCCACTCGGTCAGGTCGTGGGAAGTTCGCCCGAGGCATTCTCCGGGGTTCATGAAAGGCGAAAGCGCGAAGTGGGCGAAGGTCGTGAAAGCCGCAGGCCTACAGCCGGAGT